>CAMENN010000005.1 GCA_945928315.1 uncultured Clostridia bacterium | reverse complement strand
TACAAGAAAAAAGTCCGAAAACTGACGTTCTCGGACAAATTGTGGTGGAGCATAGGGGAGTCGAACCCCTGACCTTTTGAATGCCATTCAAACGCGCTACCAACTGCGCTAATGCCCCGTCAACGAAACATATTATATCGCAGACGGGCGCGAATGTCAACCCTGTTTTTCACTTTTTTTCGCATTTTTTGTGTCCGTTGTGTGCGTGTCCCGCATCCCGGGCCGGCAGAAAGCGCCTTTTTCCTTGCGGCACAACGCTTTTTCGCTCACTCCCAGGCGCTGTCGAGCGTCACGCCGGTGAAGTAGTGCAGCACAATCTCCTGCGCCGTCTTTCCCGCCTGCGCCATCGCATATGCACCCCACTGGCTCATGCCCACGCCGTGCCCGTAGCCCTTGCCGCTCATGATTACCTGTCCGTCCTCCACGCGCAGGCTCTCAATCAGGCAGGAGCGCATCTTCGTCGAGCCAATCGCCAGCCGGAACGCCGGCGCGGAGACCTCTCTGCCGGAGATCAGCAGCGTCGTGGCGCGGCCGGATTCGCCGCGCTGGCCGATCGAGATGCCCGTCAGCTCGCTGACCGACGCGCCCGCATCGCGCGCCGCGGCAAGCACCTCCGCCGCCGTGAAGGTCGCCTCCCAGTGCGCGGCCTCCGGCGGGGCCTCGTCGTTCTCCATGCCCTTCACGCACTGCGTGTAGTATGGCTCGGCCTTCTCGTAGTCCAGCCCCTCCTTCGCGCGCGCCGTCAACCCGCCGGAGTGCGCGTGGAACCACGCATAGGGCAGCTCGCCTCCCGCGTTGAGCACCAGGCCGCGCGTCTGCGCTACCGCCTGCCGGATGCGCTCGTTCACGCCAGCGGCGTCGTACGCCTGCGCCTCCTTGATGTCCGTGGAGATGTCCGCGCCGTCATACATGGACGTCTTCTGCGTCACAAACTGCAGCACAAACGTGCGCGCGAGGATCGCCTGCGCCTTGAGCGCCTCCAACGGCCAGTCCCCCGCCATCTCGCCCGCCAGCACGGCCGGCAGATACTCCTCCACGGAGAGCCGCTCGATCTGCTTATTCTTCACGTCGTACACCCGCAGCACCGGCACGCCCTCCGCGTCCCGGTCAAGCCGGTCGGGCACCAGCTCCGCCGCCGCGCGCCCGGGTGAGGCCTGCGCGTCCGCGGCGGGTGTCTCATCCGGCCGGGGCAGCGCGGGCTTGTCCGTCCCCGTGCCGCGCGCAGCACAGCCGCCGGCCGTCAGCGCCGCAGCCAGCATCACCATCAGCAGCCATCGCTTCATGTCCATCCCTCCGGGAGACAGTGTACGCAACTTTTTTCCCAAATATACAAAGCCGCCGCGCACCGTTCCCCGTTTCGGGAGAAGCCGGTGCGCGGCGGTCCGTCGCTCACAATGAATCAGTAATTCACATTCCATGTGGACACATAGCCCACCTCGGTGCCCACCATGATCATGCAGACGCTCGGACCATACTGCAGGATCGTCATGCGCTGGCCCGCCGGATAGGTCGCCTTCACGGTGGTTAGCGTCGATTCAGCGTACATGTTGATCAGCGTCGAGCCGCTGCCCGCGCTCACCGCCAGCGTGCCCGCGGTGCCCGCCGCCGGGCCCGTGCTGCCGGACGGCGTGCTCGGCACGCTCGTCACGGTCGGATAGCTCGGTACGCTCGTCGCAGACGGATAGCTCGGCACGCTCGTGGTCGTCGGGTACGTCGGCGGCGTGTAGGTGCCGTTGAAGCTCAGGTACTGCGTCATCATGTAGCCGTGGCGCGTGCCCACATACACCTCGCACCAGGTCGAGCCGTAGGAGACGACCTTCACCTGCGTGCCGTTGCGGTACTGGCCGATGGAGCGCGCGGTCTGCGAGGGCGATTCGCGCAGGTTGAGCACCTGCGTGCTGCGCGGGTTGTTGACATAGGCTGTGGTCGAGCTCGTGCTGCCGGTGCCACCGGAGCTTCCGGAGCTGCCGGAGCCGCCGGAGCCGCTGCCGGTCGCCGACAGATAGCTGCTGGCCATATAGCCCGTCAGCCCGCCGCCGGAGATCCTGCTCCAGCCGTTGCCGCTAAGCAGCACGGTCACGCGCGTGCCGGTCGCCAGCGAGCCGACGCTCTTATAGGAGGAGCCGGGGCCGGAGCGCACGTTCACCTTGCCGCCGTACTTCGTGGTGACGGTGGCCGTCGCCGTGCCGCGGTCGATGAACGAATCGTGCATATAGCCGTACACCGTCGAGCCGCTCGTCGGGACGGCGATGTAATTCCACTCGTAGCTGTCGTTCACGACGGTGACCGACGTGCCGGAGGTCACGCGCATGAGCACGGAATAATTCAGCGACGGCCCGCTGCGCAGGTTGACATAGCCGCCGTTCGCATAGCGCACGGTGCCGCTCTCCGCCGACGCACCGAGGTTCAGATAGCTCTGCGCCATGTAGCCGCGCTTGCCGTCCGGCGTGCGCACGCTCCACCAGCCGCTGCCCGCATTCTCCACCAGCTCCACCCAGGTGCCGGAATCATACAGGCCAAGGCTGCGGCTGCCTGAGCTGGCATACTCGCGCAGATGCAGCCGCCCGCCCCTGATCACGGCATAGTCCGCCGCAAGCGCCATCGCGGGCAGCGCGAAGAGCAGCGTCAGCAGCGCCAGCAGCCTCAACAGGTTCTTCCTCATGTTTCTCACCCATCCTTTGGTCTTGTGTATATAAGACGAACGAGCCTGGCAAATTCTTTCAGGATTTCTCCCTCCGGCAAAAAAATTCCCTGCCCGTCTTTCCTCTTCCTGTGTAGTATACCACAGCGGCGTCCCGCGCGCCAGTGTGCGCCTCCATTTTCCACTTTTCGAAAAATTTCAAAATATGATGTTGACAATCCCCTAAATCCGTCGTATGCTGATTTTGGAGAAATTCGAAGAAGGTGTTCGCATGAAATCGAAGTCGTCGAAAAAATCCGTCTACGCGCCGCTGAAGACGCAGAAGGAATACCTCAAGCTGATCACATCGTCCGTGGTGAACCGCTTCGGCGATTCCATCGATGCCATCGCCTACAGCCTGCTCACCTACGAGATCACCGGCAGCGCGGCGCTGATGGCGTTCGTGCTGGCGATCAACTACCTGCCCACCGTCATCCTCCAGCCCATCGCTGGCGTGGTGACCGAGAAGATGAACCCCGTGCGCCTGATGTCACTGTGCGACCTCGGCCGCGGCGTCTGCGTGCTGACGGAGGCGGCGCTCTACGCGATGGGCCTGCTGACCACGCCGCTCATCCTGCTGGGCGTGCTCATCCATTCCACGCTGGAGGCGCTCTCCACCCCCGCGGGTGTGGGCATCGTGCCGCGCCTGCTCAGCGAGGAGCTCTACACCGCCGGCATCGCGCTGCGCAAGACGCTCTCCAGCACGATGGAGCTGATCGGCCTGGCCTGCGCGGGCGCGATCGTCGGCGCGCTGGGCATCTCCGCCGCGCTGGCCATCGACGCGGGCACGTTCCTGCTCTCCGCCGCGCTCATCGCCTGTATCCGCCCCGCGCCGCTTGAGGCTGCGCCCGGGGAGGAGGAAAATGCCCGCCTCGCGTCGAAGATTTCCCATATCGCGCATGAGCTTCGCGGCGTGTTCGTCCAGATCGCGCGGACGCCGCTGCTGCGGGCCGTCGTGCTGCTGGGCATGGCGCTCAACTTTACGGCCGTGCCCTACTCCGTCTTCTTCACGCCGTATGTGACCACGAACCTCGGCGGCGACGCCTATGCGCTCTCGCTGCTGCAGATCGCGTTCGTCGTCGGCACGATGATCGGCTCCTACGTCACGCCGCATCTCGATCGCCTGAGCGTGCGCGTCCAGATCCTCATTGGCGGCTTCGGCGCGGCGCTGTGCTATCTGGCGATGGCGGTATTCCCGTCCGTCGCGCCGTATACGCTGCGCCTGGCGCTCACCTGCTGCGATACGTTCGTGTTCGGTGCGTTCAACGCGATGCTGAGCATCGCCTTCTCGGCGGCCTTCATGCGCTCCACGCCCACGGACCAGCTCACGCGCACGTCCGGCGCGGTCAACGCCGTCCTCACCTGCGCGATGCCCGTCGGCGCGCTGCTGTGCTCCGCGCTGGTCAGCTTCATCAGCGTGCCCGCGATGCTGGCGTTCGGCGGCCTGCTCTGCCTGACGATCTTCGCCGCCATGAGCCGCATGCGGGCGTACAATAACCTGTAACGGAGGTCCCCATGAACATCACCCTCAGCCGCGAAATCGATCCCGGCCGCGAGATCGTCTCCATGTTCTGCGGCATGGCCAGCGAGCGCTACCCCAACGCGGACCAGCGCGGCGACGGACGCATGCGCAGCGCCGCCGCGCACTATCTGACTGCGCCGGCGCTGAAGCCGCTGCGTCCCGCGCTCGACGCGCTGACGGAGCTGGAGGAGCACGTGCTTGCCGCCGTCAGCGTCGATGACGAGCGCCTGCGCCGCCTGTTCACCGCCCCGCGCATGGAGACGCAGCCGGGCATTCACCTCTACACCGGCATGCAGCGCGGCATCACACCGGGCGTCTGCGCACAGGACATCCTGCTCGCCATGAGCGACGAGGAGCGCACGCCGCACGTCCCGCAGGAGGTGCCGCTGGATGCGTTCGTGCGCGAGGCGACAAAGCTGGGCTACGACCGCAAATACGTGATGAACCTCACGCAGATGCTGGCCTGCTGGGACGAGGACATCGCCTGGCTGCACGCGCTGCTCGACAAGGCGCTGCCCCGCTTTGAGGAAAAGCGTGCGCTTGTGGAGCCGCTGGTGGACAGCTGGGCGACAGCGCTTGAGCCGCGTCTGCCCAAAATGCGGGAGACGGGCGAGATCTGCGGCATGCTGCGCCTGCAAAGCGAGGATTGGCACTACGTGCTCGTTCCTGCGCTGATCAGCTTCTCCTCGCTGCTGGCGTTCACCCCGGAGCCGGACGGCACTCAGCCCCTTCGCTACGGCGTGCTCTTCGACCCCATCTCCGTGGCGATGTCCGACGAGACGGACAACCGGCTCATCGCCCGACTGCGCGCGCTGGGCGACCGCCGCCGCCTCAAGATCGTGCGCGCGCTGATGCTGCGCCCGCACAACGCGGGCGAAATCGCCGACCTGACGCAGCTCTCCCCCGCGACGGTCAGCTACCACATGACGGAGCTGGTCAACACGCAGCTCGTCTCCGCGGAGGCGACCGGCAGCCGCGTGCTCTACCGGCTGAACAGCGAGGGCCTGCGCGCGCTGATGGACGATCTCGGCGCGATGGTGGGGAAGGGGTCATAAACAAAATCCGTCAAGAGAAGGAGCCGTCCGTTTTACGGGACAGCTCCTTTTTCATTGACAAACGCGCCTGATCACGGTACGATAGAGGGCAAAGGGAGGCGCAATGAAGATCATGGAAAACGTGAAAGAGCGCGCACAGCGGCTGTGCATCCGCGCGGCGCTGCTGCTGGCGCTGGCAGCGATGCTGTGCTTTGCCGTGTGCGGCCTGTTTGTGCGGGTGGAGGTGAGCTCGTCGGAGCAGGCCGTGGAGGTGGTCACGTTTGTCCGGGAGGCGTTCTGGCCCAACCTGGCGGCAACAGCTGCGCTGCTGGCTGCGCTGCCGGCGCTGCGCCGTCTGCTCGCAGGACGCGCAGGGCACAGGGTGCTGACGGCGGCTGCTCTGCTGCTGGCATGCGGCTCGATGACGTTTCTGCTGGGCGCCAGGACACCCCAGTCGTACGACGCAGCCTACGTTCTGGAGGCTGCGCAGCTCTTTGCTCAGGGCAACTACAAGGTGATGCAGCTGCCGTACTTCCACGCCTGCTCGTATCAGCTGGGCCTTTGCCTGCCGCTGGAGATCGTGCTGCGGCTGCTGCCGGGGCTTGATGTCAATCTGTTCATGCAGGGGCTGGGCGTGGTGCTCAATGCGGCCTGTGCGGCGATGCTCGCCTGGCTGGCGGGGCAGGCGTTTGGCGCCGGCGTGTCTTGGACGACACTCCTGCTGTCGTGCCTGTTCCTGCCGGCGATGCTCAATCCGGTGCATGCCTACAACACGCTGCCGATGTTCTTCTGCACCGTGGCGGCGATGTGCTGCTTTGCGCGCTATCTCAGTACGCGTCACGCGCGCTGGGGCCTTGCCTGGACGGTGCTGATGGGGTTTGCCTACATGTTCAAGCCCAATGCGGCCATCCCGATCCTGGCGCTGCTGATCTGCTCGGTGCTGGACGCGCTGCGCAGCCGGGATGGACGTATCGTCGGCTTTGCGCTGCTCTCGGCAGTGCTGGGCGTGCTGTTCCTCCGCGCGGTCATCTGGCAATATGAGCTTCGCAGCGGCGTGACGCTGACGGGCAACGTGAGCATGCTGGCGCGTCTGACCATGGGCATGCAGGACGGGCGCGTGGAGGCCGGCTGGTACAACCAGTATATCGAGCAGTTCTTTCCGCTGGAGGTGACTGCAGCGCAGGAGCGTGCCGCAGCGCTATCGGATCTGACGCAGCGCCTGCAGGAGATGAAGGCGGACCCGGCGCTGGCGGGGGATTTCTTTGCGCGCAAGCTGCTCAGCCAGTGGCTGGAGCCGACCTGCGGCATCCTGTGGTACGCCCATCTCAGCGAACCGACCGGCACTCTGGCTGCGCTGGCGCAGCAGGTGTATGCGCAGGGCGGTGCGCTGCGCACGGCGCTGGAGGCGTATATGAACGTGTTTCAGCAGGTGCTGTACCTGCTTGCCTGCGTGGGACTCGCAGGCACAATCCGCCGCAAACCGGGCAGCCTGCAGCTGCTGTTGCCGCTGTATGTGCTGGGTGGGGTGCTCTACCACGTTCTGTTTGAGGCCAAATCGCAGTACGCCTATATCTACATGCTGCTGACGCTTCCGTCTGCGGCGCTGGGGCTGGAGCTGCTGGCGCAGGGCGTCGGACGATTGCCTGGACGGATCAGGAAAACCCGATAAAAGAGGAGCTGTCAGGCCAAAACCTGGCAGCTCCTTTTCAGACTTTGCAAAGCCGGACCCATCATTTTTCCGGACCGTATCCTGACAGTCCGTCATCCGCATGCCCTGTCAGTTGAGCTTGTCCTTCTTGACCAGCGGCTTGTAGCTGCCGTCGGCCTGCTCCACGCGCACGCGCCGGAGCGTGTCCTCCATGTTGGCGCGGAACTCGCGCAGATACTGCGCGCGCAGCTGCGCCTGCTCCTCCAGCTCGTCCGCTGTGAGGCCCACGGTCTTCTTCTTGCGCGCCAGCTCGTTGATGCGCTCAATCTGTTCATGCTCCATGCATTCGCCCTCCCAGGTTGTTCTGCGCCCTATGATACCCCGTTTGGGGACGTTCGTCAAGCCCCGCTCACAGCGCAGCGGGCTGACCGAGGCGCTCGATCGTGAGCCTTGCGTCGAAGAACTCGCCCGCAAAGCGGTGCAGGCCGAAGCACAGCGCGGCCTCCGCCATCTGCGAGCCGAGCGGCATGCGCGCGAACGCCTTCGCATGGCTGACGCGCTCGTCCGGCCATTCGCGCACGTCGGCCAGATACGCCGTGCCGGTGCGCTCCCTGCCGTCCTCCTCCGTGACGCCGAAGCCGCACAGCGCGCGCACATCGAACACGGCCTCGCCCAGCGCATCGCCCAGAATCCGGCGCGCCGCCTCCGCCTCGTCCTCGCCCTTCTGGCAGACGCCGCCGGGCAGCATCCACAGCGCGTTGAGCTCGTCGCGCACGAGGATGAGCTTTTCCCCGTCCTCGCCGTCGCCAGACCCGCTGCGCGCGAGCACGAGCAGGCTGCGCGCCTCCCGCAGGCGCTTCTTCTTCACTTCGCCCAGTGCATAGATCGAACACTCCATCGCAAGTCCTCCGAAAACAGGTGCGGGAGACAAGCCCCCGCACCCGGATGTGCATGTTGTCAGGCCACCACGCCCGCAAAGCCCCACTGCTGATCCATCAGCGCGAGCACGCCGCACGCGCCCGGCTCGATGCGCCCGAAGCCCTTCGCGCCGACGGAATCCGCCGGGGTGCTCGTCGCCATCGGGATGACCGTCTCCGGCGCGATGCGCGCCAGCGTGATCATGTTGCGAATCGCCTGGTGCAGCAGCAGCGTCGATCCGGCGAGCACGCCATTTTGGAGCCGCGCCGCGCCGTCCTTCACATAGACCGCCTGGCCGCCCAGGTCATACTGCCCGTCCGGCAGGCCCGCCGCCTCCATCGAATCGGAAATGAGCGCCATGCCGCGCGCGCCCTTGCACAGCGCCGCGATGCGCAGGATGTCCGGATGCAGATGGATGCCGTCGGCGATCACCTGCACGAGGATGCGCTCGTCCGCCAGGCCCGCGCCCGGCACGCCCGGCTCGCGGTGATGCAGCGGCGACTGCGCGTTGAACAGATGCGTGATCTGCGAAAGGCCCGCGTCCGCCGCCGCGTGCACATCCGCCGCCTTCGCCTGGCTGTGCGCCGCACAGGTGACCACGCCGCGGCGCGTCAGCTCGCGGATGAGCGCGATCGCGCCGTCAAGCTCCGGGGCCAGCGTCATCATCTTCACGCAGGTCAGCCCCTGCACCATGGCGTCATACGCCCCGACGGAGGGCATTTGCAGGCACTCGCCCAGCTGCGCGCCCTTGCAGGCGGGCGCCAGGAACGGCGCCTCCATGTGCGCGCCCAGCACCGCCGCGCCGCGCGTCTCAGGGCGGTCGACGACGGCCTGAATCCCGCACAGCGCCTCGTGCGTCTCTTTCGGGTAGGCGCTCATCGTCGTGGGCACAAACGCTGCCACGCCGGTGTCAAGCAGGCCGCGGCTCATGCGCCGCACGTCCTCCTCGCCGCGCATGCAGTCCGCGCCGCCGTAGGCATGGATGTGGATGTCCACAAAGCCCGGCAGCACATACAGCCCCGCGCAGTCGCGCACGTCCTCGCCCTGCTCGGGCGAAAGCGCGCCGACCTCCGCAATTTTTCCGTCACGGATGCGCACGTCGGCGCGCGCAAACGCGCCGTCCACGAACGCCGTGCCGTTCTTGACCAGAATGCTCATCGGCTCAGTCCTTCATCAGCGAGGCGGCTTCCGTATCGGTGAGGATCACGCAGCACGGATGCAGCTGCAGAATGGACGCAGGCACCCTCGGGGTGATCGGTCCGCGGATGGTGTTGTAGACGGCCTCGGCCTTGTCCCTGCCGGTGGCCACGAGCACGACGCACTTGGCCGCCATGATGTTGCCGATGCCCATCGAGATGGCCTGGCGCGGCACCTCGTCCGGGCTCCTGAAGAAGCGCGCGTTCGCCTGGATGGTGTTCTCCGTTAGCGTGACGACGTGGGTGCCATAGGTGAACTTGTCGTCCGGCTCGTTGAAGCCGATGTGGCCGTTGCGGCCGATGCCCAGCAGCTGGATGTCGATGCCGCCGGCCGCGCGGATAGCCGCGTCATAGGCCGCGCCCGCCGCCGCGGAGTGGCCGCTGGGCAGGTGCACGTTCTCCGGGCGCACGTTCACCTTGCTGAACAGGTGCTCGTCCATGAACGCGTGATAGCTCAGGGGATTCTTGTGATCGATGCCCACATACTCGTCGAGGTTGAAGGTCACAATGCGGTCAAAGTCGATGACGCCGCGATTGTACCACTTGACCAGCGTCTCATACGCGGGAATCGGGGTGGAGCCGGTGGCCAGTCCCAGAACGCTGTCGCCCTTGCGGGTGATCTGCGCGCCCAGCAGCATGCCTGCCGCTTCGCAGGCGGCCTTGGCGGTCTCGTAGACATGGAATTCCATGAGATCCCTCCTAATCGAGTTTTTCAGTTATCCCCATTATAGCACAGTTTTCAACGGCTTTCCATGAATTTCCGCGTGGAATTTGTCCTTTTTTCACATTTGACCGGCGCACGCTGCCATGCGCGCCATACGGGGAAGACACACCGTGCAGGATATGCCGCAGATCGGCGATGATTCCCCGTCAGGGATCGCTTCGCTCCCTGACGGCCTTTTTTCTTTGATCGCTTCGCGATTGGGGAAAACGTTAGGGGCCTTGCCCCCAAACCCCTGCCTGAGGGATATTTCCCTCAGACTCCCTTCCTCGCTTCGCGCTGTTTGAAGCAGCTCTGCTATTATTCCTATGCGCAGATGGACATCTCCGCGCCGCGGGCCATCTCCTCCAGCTGCACGCCCAGCGTGCGGGAGATGCTGGCGCACAGCCGCGTGGAAAAGCCGTTCCTGGGGTCGGCCAGCGTGCGCACGATAGCGCTCTCCAGCTCCTCACGCTGGCGGTTCATGCCGTGCAGGATGGCCTTGTCCGTCACCAGCTGGCGCACAAAGCGCGGCAGGTCCGCCCGGCGGATGGCCTTTTCCATGCCCGCCTTGCCCACCAGCGCCAGCAGCACGCCCGCTGCCGCGCCCGCGGCCATGCCCACCGGTCCCGCGCTCACCAGCGCCAGTCCGCCGCCCCCGCCGAGGCTCGCGCCGACGACCGCCAGCACGACGCCCATCAGCCCGCTGAGCATGTCCATGCCCATCGCGTCCATCAGCGAGAGCTTCACCCCGGAGAGCCCCGCATCCACGCTTGTTCCGCTCAGCGACATGCGCTCGGGCGGCACGCCGCAGCGCATGCACAGCGCCGTCAGCTCGCCCTCCAGCCGCTGCATCAGGTCCGCCAGCCAATCGCGCAGCACGTCCTCGATGCGCGCCTGCCCCGCCTCGCCGGCAAACGCCTTCGCGATCTCCTTCTGCATCAGCGCGTCCAGCTCGTCGATGGTGCGCACGCCGCCGCGCCGCCACAGCCGCACGGACTTGATCACGCTCTCGCGCGCCGTCTCAAACAGCGCGGACGCCATCGGCGCATACAGCTCGTGCACGCGCTCGTCCACCAGCGCGCCCAGCCGCTCGCCCCGGGCGATGGAGGCCACCTCGCCGCGGAAGACCGAGAGCCGCTCATCGACGCGCCCGGCATAGGCCAGCCCGCGCGCGATGGAGCACTCCGGCTCCGGGCAGACGACCATCACGCTCCCAGGGAACGCCTGCTGGCATGCCTCCCGGAAGAACGCCATGCGCGACGCGCCGCCGGTCAGGATGACGACCTTCGGCGGCCGCTCGCGGCTGGCCTCCTGCGCGGCGCGAAGCGCGTCATGCAGGCAGGTCATAAAGCTGCGCCCGCCCAGCGCCAGCGCCGGCTCATGGATCAGCCCGTCCACAATCGCCTCGTCAAGGCGCAGCTCCAGCATCAGCGTGCTGTCATAGCAGACGGTCAGCGGCGCGGAGAGCGCGCCCTCGCGGCCCTTCTCCTCGGAGAGGAAGTACTTTTCCTTCAGCCTGCGGGCCTCCAGCTCGCAGTAGCTGCGCCAGGCCGGGCTCTGTTCCATCACGCGCGCAAGTTCCCTGGCGTCCGGGCTTTGTGCGATCGCCCGGCGCAGGATCAGCTCGTCGAGCACGCCGCCGCCCAGGTTCGTATCGCCGAAGAGCGCGAGGTTCTGCTGATGCCCGTCCACGATATAGGCGAAGTCCGTCGTCGAGGATCCGATGTCGATGACCATCGCGCTCTCGCGCATCAGCTCCGCGTCGATGCGCAGGCCCCGCGCATGGCGCGCATAGAGGAAGGCCGCGCGCGGCTCCGGCACCACGCGCACGTTCGGGAAGCCCGCCGATTCGATCAGCGCGGCGTATTGCTCACGCCGCCCCTCGCCCCAGCCCGCCGGACAGCCGACCACCGTGCTCGACACCTCGGCCATCAGCCCCGGCTCCTCGGCGAGCAGCAGGCCCATCACGCCCTGAGCGAACGCGCGCACCGAGGCAGCCGCCTGCGGATCGGTCAGATAGCGGGACTTGAAGCGCACCTGCGCGTCCAGCGCCCCGGCGAGCACGCTCGCCTCCTCGCCCACGACGATGCGCCCGTCGCGCGTCGCCACGGCGGAGATCATGCTCGTGCGCCCGGCCAGCGGCAGCACGCGCGGCTCGACGGTCGATTCCCCATCGAGCAGCGTGACGGCGCTCTCGCCGTCGCCCAGGTCAAACCCGAGGATCTTCACGCATGCGCACCTCCTTCCATCGCCACCGCCGCCACGCCGCGGCGCAGCACCCTGCCGTCCTTGAGAAGCGCCGGGCGCACCGTGCGCGCCGCGCCCACCGTGGGCAGCCAGTCGAACATCGCCGCGCGCTCCGGCGCGTAGGAGACGACCTCCACGCCCAGCATCCGCAGGTACTCCTCCGCCAGCGAGAGCGAGCGCATCGCCATCTCGTCGCGCCCGGAGGCCTTCGCCTCCATCAGCGCGACGAGCAGGTCGAGCATCGCGTCGTCCGCCGTGCCGGTCAGACGCGTACCGCCCGCCGGATGATCCAGCAGCGCCAGGTCGCTCACGCACACGTCCGCCGCCTGGCAAAGCCGCTTCAGCTGCACGATCAGTGCCTGCGCATCGACGCACGGTATGCCCCGCGCCACCGCCTGCTCCCGCGGAGCGCCCGACACGCGCAGGCTCCCCGCCGCCAGCAGCAGCACGCCCAGCGCCTGCACCAGCGCCATGCCCGCGCGCCCGCGCACGAAATCGACGACCGCCAGCGCCGTGAGCGCCAGCACGCCGCAAAGCTGCATTCCGCGCGCGAGCTTCGCCCAGGACGAGGTCTCCAGCTGCGCCTCCTGCACCACCAGCTCGCCCCGCGCCCGCGCGCTCTGCAGCAGCAGCGGCGTCTGCCGCGCCAGGGCCATCACCGCCTGCTGCCGCTGGCGCGCATGCTCGTCCTGCTCATCCTGCGCCAGCTCGCAGGCCGCCTGCTCCAGCGCCATCGCGCAGGCTGACACCGCCGCCTGCATATCCTGTGCCTTTTCAAGCTGCGCGCGCAGCGCATCCTCTCTGTGTTCAAACGCCGTGACCGCGTTCATATGCGTCCCTCATTTCCAGATGCTTCCGTTTGCTTCATTGTAACCCGGCGCGCAGGCTTTGTCAATTGACCGCCGCTGTGCTATAATGTTGCGCAGGCGCTGCAAGTCTGCTTCGCATCCTTGCAGCGGTTGGGCTGCGGAAAACATCATTTCTCTCGCGCGTATGCCGCCGCTGCGGATTTCCACGAAGGGGCTGCGGCCCCTTCAAACATCCCCGGAGCTGCTCTTTCGCTGTTTTGCAGTGTGCAGCGGGCTGTGTCCGCCGCACGGTCCTTTGCTCATTTCCCTGTGATACAGGAGGCTGACTATGCGCATCCTCACCTATACAGTAACGCCGGAGGACGCGGGCCGCGCCGTGCGCAGCGTCGTGCCCCGCCGCTTCTCGCTCGGCACGCACGCCTATCGCCGCCTCAAGGTGCTGGGCGGCATCCGCGTCAATGGCGAAACCGCCCGCGCCGACCGCATCCTTGCCGCGGGCGACGTCATCGAGCTTCTGCTCCCCAGCGACGAGGCGCATGCGCCCGACGCGGCGACGGCGCCCGCCGGTCCGCCGTCGTTCATCCGCTATCTCGACGAGGACATGCTCATCGTCGCCAAGGGCGCGCCGCTGGCCACGCTGCCCGCCCGGCACATCCGCACGGGCACCCTGCGCGAGCAGCTCATCGCCATGCTTGGCGCGGACGCGGAGACGTTTGGCTATCACCCCGTCAACCGGCTCGACAAGGGCACGAGCGGGCTGATGGCCGTCGCCCGGCACGCGTATGCCCAGCGGCTGCTCGGCGCTCAGCTGCATACCGGCAGCTTTGTCCGCGAGTACGTCGCCGTCACCGAGGGCGTTCCGCCAGAGGCGTCGGGCACGATCGACGCGCCCATCGCGCGGCTTTCCGCGGGCGCAAAGCGCGGCGTGCGCGAGGACGGACAGCGCGCCGTCACGCATTACCGCGTCGAACAGGAAAAAAACAGCCGCGCGCTCGTGCGGCTGCGGCTGGAGACGGGGCGCACGCATCAGATCCGCGTCCATCTTGCGCACATCGGCTGCCCGATCTGCGGCGACTACCTCTACGGCACAGAGCTGCCGGCGCTCGGCGGGCGCTTTGCGCTGCATTCGGCGGCGCTTTCCTGCACGCAGCCGGTCACCGGCAAGCGCATCCGGCTCGATGAGCCGGTGCCCGGTGCGCTGCTTGCCCTGCTCGACGGATAATTTTCCTGTATCGTTTTCCCCGCCCGCGTCATTCTATAAAGCAGAGACGCGAGAGGGAGGCAGACGCATGAAGACAGAGAGAAAGCCGCACGGCGCATGGCAATGGAACCCGCCGCCCATCGGGGAGTTCGCCGACGAGGCGTTCCACGCGGAGCGGGACGTGCAGAGCGCCACGGAGTGCACGGGGCTGATGCAGCAGGTGCCGGAGACGGAGAGCAAGGCGCGCTCGCTGTCCGCGCTCTACGCGATTCATCAGGTGAAGCCGCAGGGCAACGTCGGCAAGGATAATCCGAATAACCCGCCGGAGGAGATCCACTTCCATCGGGAATAAGGAAATAAACTTGAAACTGCGCGAAGCGAAGAAGGGTCAAGGGGACCGGAGCCTGCCGCGCCCAGTGGGTGAAACAGGCGGGCGGAGCGTCGGAAATCGCAAGCAGTACCGCTTGCGGCACGACTATGCGAGTTTCCCGGACAGAAGCCCCTTGCAGGGTTCAGGGGCGGCGCCCCTGAGTAGGGCTTGGGGCGGCAGCCCCAACGTCCCCCATGCGCAGCCAAAAGACGCAGGCCGGAGCGGAGCCGAAGGCGACTATTCCGGCCGATGCAGCGCCGCTTGAAGCCGCCCTTACATCCACAGTCAGTCTGAAAACTTCACAGAATAAGCGAAGCCCCGGGACGTCCGTACGCCGCCGGGGCTTCGTGCCTGTATAAGACTATTCACTGATAAAATCGAGCTGAGTGATAACCGACCGTCAGGGTTCGCTTCGCTCCCTGACTGCTTTTTCCTTTGATCGCTTCGCGATATGGGAACGTTAGGGCTGCCGCCCTAAAACCTGCTTGGGACGCCGCCCCAAACCCCGCAAGGGGCATTGCCCCTTGACCCTTCCCCGCTTCGCGCCTGAATAAGATTTATTCCGCCTTTTCCTTCCTTGCCTTCTCCTCGGCCTCGAGCACATGCAGCGCGTCCCAGTTCGTGCGCCCGTAGCGCTTGGAGAGCGCAAGCAGCTCCTTCGACAGCTCCTCCGTGATCTGGCCGGGCGTAAGACGCCAGCGCCAGTTCTTGCCCACCGTCGAGGGCTTGTTCATCCGGCAGCTGTTGTCCAGCCCCAGATGATCCTGAATCGGAATGATGCAGGTCGCCGCGCGGCTCATCATCGCCAGGCTGATGAACGAATGATACAGCTCGCTGTCCGGCGTGTAGTGGTCGCACAGGTAGTCGCGCGCCATCTCCCGCTCCTCCGGCTTGATGCAGTCAAACCAGCCCACGATCGTCTCGTTGTCGTGCGTGCCCGTATAAACCACGCAGTTCTCGCCGTAGTTGTGCGGCAGATAGTCGTTCGCCGCGCCGGAATCGCGCGAATCGAAGGCGAATTCCAGCACCTTCATGTTCGGGAAGCCGGAATCGCGCACCAGCCGGCGCACGGAATCGGTCATATAGCCCAGATCCTCCGCGATCACACGGCGGTGGCCCAGACACTCCTCCACGCGGCGGAACAGGTCCATCCCCGGGCCCTTCTCCCAATGGCCGGTCGCGGCCGTCTCGCTGCCTGCCGGGATGGAGAAGTACTCGTCAAAGCCGCGGAAGTGGTCGATGCGCACCACGTCGTAGAGCTTGAAGCTGTACCACAGGCGCGAAACCCACCAGGAGTAGCCCGTCTCGCGGTGATAGTCCCAGCGGTAGAGCGGATTGCCCCAGACCTGGCCCGTCGCCGAGAAGCCGTCCGGCGGGCAGCCCGCAATGCGCGTGGGCCGGTTGTTCTCATCCAGCTGGAACAGCTCCGGGTGCGCCCAGACGTCCGCGCTGTCGGGCGAGACATAGATCGGAATGTCGCCCACGATGTCGATCTGCCGGCTGTTGGCGTAGCGCTTGAGGCGCATCCACTGCTGGTAGAACTTGAACTGCATGTACTGCTGGAACTCGATGTCGAAGTAGAGCTCGCGGCGGTAATAGTCGAGCGCGAAGCCCCAGTGCATGCGGATGTCCTCCGGCCACTCATACCAGGGCATCTCGCCGAAGAAGTTCTTGACCGCCATGAACAGCGCGAAGTCGGACAGCCACCACGCGTTCTCGCGCACAAACTGCTGATACTCCGGGTTGCGGCTGATGTCGCTGCGCTCATAGGCGCGGCGCAGCAGGCCCCAGCGGGCAGCGTGCAGCTTCTCGTAATCGACGTCGGCGGGATCGTCGCCGAAGTCCGCCGCGTCGCACTCCTCGCGGGTGAGCACGCCCTCCTCCACCAGCGCATCGAGGCTGATGAAGTACGGGTTGCCGGCGAACGCGGAGTACGCCTGATATGGGGAATCGCCGGACTTGCCGTAGCTGGTCGCGCCCAGCGGCAGAATCTGCCAGTACTTCTGACCGGATTTCGCCAGGAAATCCACGAAATCGTACGCGCTCTGATCAAAGCAGCCGATGCCGTAGCGGGACGGCAGGCTGGTCACGGAAAGCAGAATGCCTGCGGATCGTTTCATAGGGATTCTCCTTTGTTTTGGCCCCGCGCAGCCGCGGCAGGGGTCTGATTACGTCTAATATAGTACATCCCATGGGCTTTTTCAAGCGTTTTGGAAAACTCGCGCCGAATTTCTCTCACAGGTGCCAGATGTCCCGGTTATACTCGGCAATCGTGCGGTCGGAGGAGAAATAGCCCGCCTTCGCGATGTTGACAAGGCTCATTTTCGCCCAGGCCTCGCGGTCCTCGTAGCGCGCAAAGAGCGCGTCCTTGACGCGGACATAGTCCGTGAGGTCGAGCAGCGCCATGAACCAGTCCTTGGTGACGATCTCGTGATGCAGGCGCGTCAGGCTCTCCTTGTCGCCGATGGCCATCATTTCCGGGGAGATGATGAAGTCGAGCAGCGGCTTGATCGCCGGGTCCTGCGCCAGCTCCTGCGGCCTGTAGGCCTTCTTGTCGTAGAGCGCGATGACCTCGTCGGAATGGCGGCCGAAGATCGCGATGTTCTCCTTACCGACCAGGTCGCGAATCTCGACGTTTGCGCCGTCGAGCGTGCCGAGGGTCACTGCGCCGGAGAGCATGAGCTTCATGTTGCCCGTGCCGCTGGCCTCCTTGGAGGCGAGGCTGATCTGCTCGGAGACGTCGCACGCCGGGATGATGTGCTCCGCCTCGGTCACATTGTAGTTCTCGATCATCACGATGCGCAGGTGCGGCGCGACCTTCGGGTCGTTCTTCACCAGCTCGGACAGGCACAGGATCAGGTGGATGATGTCCTTGGCGATGGTGTAGGCAGGCGCCGCCTTCGCGCCGAAGATCATGGTGACGGGGCGCGCCGGCATGTGCCCCGCGCGGATGGCGAGAATCCGGCGGATGGCGTCGAGTGCGTTCATCTGCTGGCGCTTGTATTCGTGCAGGCGCTTGATCTGCACGTCGTAGATGGAGTCCGGATTGATGCGCTCGCCCTGCTTGCGGAAAAGGTGATCCGCCAGCGCGCGCTTTTGCTCCGCCTTGATTTCCAGCAGCGCATCGAGCGTCTTCCTGTCGTCGGCGAAGGCCAGCAGCCGCTCAAGCTCCGTGGCGTCCTTTTTGAAGCCCTGACCGATGCGCGCCTCGATGAACGCCGTCAGCGGCGCGTTGCAGTGCAGCAGCCAGCGGCGGAAGGTGATGCCATTCGTCTTGTTATTGAACTTCTCCGGGTAGAGCGCGTAGAACTTGGCAAGCTCCGACTTCTTGAGGATCTCCGTGTGCAGCGCGGCGACACCGTTGACGGAGAAGCCGTAGTGGATGTCGATGTGCGCCATGTGCACGACGTCGTTTTTGTCGATGATCTGCACGTCCGGGTCGTCGTTCTGCGCGCGCACGCGGCGGTCCAGCTCCCGAATGACCGGCACGATCGCCGGGGCGGCCTTCTCGAGGAATGCGATCGGCCACTTTTCCAGCGCCTCGGCGAGGATCGTGTGGTTGGTGTAGGCGCAGGCCGCCTTCACCTGAGCGATCGCCTCGTCCATCGAAAGGCCCTCGGCCACCAGCAGGCGGATGAGCTCCGGGATGATCATCGTCGGGTGCGTGTCGTTGATCTGCACGACGACGTGCTCGCTGAGCTGCTTCGGACTGTAGCCGCGCTCGCGCAGCTCCTTCAATATCAGCTGCGCCGTGCAGGAGACGAGGAAGTACTGCTGATACACGCGCAGCAGGCGGCCCGCCTCGTCGCTGTCGTCCGGATAGAGGAAGAGCGTCAGGTTGTGCGCGATGTCCGTCTTGTCAAAGCCGATGCCCTCGCCGATGATCGACTCGTCGACCGTGGGCAGATCGAACAGGTGCAGCGTGTTGCGCCCGCCATTGTATCCCGGCACATCGACGTCGTACATGACGGCCTCGGTGTGCAGCTCCCCCAGCGTCACCGGGAAGCGCACGCCCGTATCCCGCAGCCAGCTCTCCTTCGTGATCCAGGGGTCCTTCTCCTCCACCTGCTTGTGATCCCTGAAGCGCTGATGGAACAGCCCCTCGTGATAGCAGATGCCCGCGCCGTCGCCGCACAGCCCCAGCGCCGCGATGGAATCGAGGAAGCATGCCGCCAGGCGGCCCAGACCGCCGTTGCCCAGCGAGGGCTCGTTTTCCTGCTCCTCGATCTCCTCCAGCGCGATGCCCCGGCGCGCAAGCAGCGCCTTCGCCTCGTCAAACCAGCCGAGGTTGATCAGGTTGTTGCTGAGCAGCTTGCCGATGAGGAACTCCGCGGAGACGTAGTAGAGCTTGCGCGTCCCCTCGATCCTCGGGCGCGCGGCCATCTCCTCGCGCACGGCGCTCATCAGCGCGGCGTACAGCTCGGCTTTGTCCGCCTGCGCGAACGTCTTGCCGCAGGTGCGCGCAAGCGCCGCGTTCAGCCGGTCTTCAAGATTCGTGGTCATGATCTCATCCTTTCCTGTATGGGAACGCCCACAAGGGCGCTAACAATTCATGCTTCATGCGCAGGATGCCCCGCGCCGGGCCTGCCTATGCGCGGCAGCGCCCCGCTATCAGCCTATGCTGCGCCGCCCTCAACGCTGTCCGAGGATCAGCGCCGAGACCGGCGGCAGCTCCGCTTCTCCGGATACGGGCTGCGGGTCCTGCCAGCGGAAGGTGGATTCGCCGTCGCACAGCGTCAGCCATTCGCCCGGCGGCAGGGCAGTGCGCCGCGCCTCCTCCCGCACGTTGACCGCCAGCAGCACATGCGCATAGGCGCTGCCCCGCCCGGCGTTGTCCAGCACGATCACCGCCGTGCCGTCCGCCGGGGCATACACGTTTTCGATGCGCGAGGCCGCGTGCTTCCCCTTGTCGCACAGCGCGGGGAGCTGTCTGCGCAGCGCGATCAGCCCGCGATAGTAGTCAGCGAGCGTCTGCGCCGCCCACGCGCGCCGCCAGTCGATGCGGTTGACCTGCGCGCCGGAGCGGTAGGAGTTGTGATCGCCCCGCTTCGTGCGGGCCGCCTCCTCGCCCAGCAGGAAGAACGGCCGCCCCTGGCAGAAGAAATTGATCGCCGCGGCCAGCCGGTTCGCGCGCAGCAGCCGGGGCGAAAGCGCGTCGTCATCCCCGCTCAGCCCGAGCGTGGCCACCAGCTTGTCCCAGAGCGTCAGGTCGTCGTGCGCGGAGAGGTAGGTGATCGTCTGCGCCGGGGCGTTCACGGGGAACGCGTCGCCCGCCTGCACCCAGCCGCGCACACAGCAGGCCAGCCACTGCGCATTGAAGCCGCCGCCGTTCACAAAGCCCGGCGCGCGGTCGTCGAACACGCTGCCCTTGACCGCGTCGCGCGTGGCGTCGCAGAACGCGCCTACGCCCGGCATCGCGGAAAGGTGCTCCCGGCCTGCCAGATGCGCGCCGCTGTGCGGACCGGGCCGCCCGCCGGTCCACGGCTCGCCGTAGACCAGCTTTTCGCCCCGACCGTAGCGTTTGTCCAGCTCCCTGCGGATGCGGTTCATCAGGTTCACGGGCAGAAGGCCCATCAGGTCGAAGCGGAAGCCGTCGATGTGGTATTCCTCCGCCCAGTAGAGCACGGAGTCGAGGATGTAGCGCGCGCACATGCTGCGCTCGGCGGCCAGCTCGTTGCCGCAGCCGGAGCCGTTTGACGGCCGGCCGTCCCGGCGCTGACGGTAGAAATACCACGGCGCGCTGGAAAACAGCGGCACGTCGAGGCTCATCGTGTGGTTGTAGACCACGTCCATCACCACGCGCAGGCCGCTTTGGTGCAGCGCGGCAATCGCCTGCTTGAGCTCGCGGATGCGCACCTCGCCGTGCGCTGCGTCGGTGGCGTAGCTGCCCTCCGGCACATTGTAGTTGACCGGATCGTAGCCCCAGTTGTAGTCCTCCGGATTTCCCTCGTCCACGGAGCCGAAGTCGAACACCGGCATCAGCTGCACATGCGTAACCCCCAGGCGGCGAAGATACGCCACACCTGTCGGATGCACGCCGTCGTTCTCCAGCGTCGTGTCTGTCTCGCAGAATGCGAGGTATTTGCCGCGGTGCGCCGGGGAGACGCCGCTGGCCGGGTCGATGGAAAAGTCCTTCACATGGACCTCGGCGATCACGTCCTCCGCAGCGCGCGCCGGGGCGCGGTCGCTCTCCCAGCCGGGCGGGTTCGTGTGCGCCAGGTCGATGACCATGCTGCGCCGCCCGTTCAGCCCGCAGGCCCGGGCATAGGGATCGCCCGTGCGCCGGGTGACGCCGTCCACGGTCACGTCGTAATCGTAGTACGCGCCGTCGAGATTGCGCGGGTCCTCCGCCTGCCAAAGCCCCCGCTCCCCGCGGCGCATCGGGATGCGCGCAAACGCGTCGCCCCGGCTGCCGTCCCCGTAGAGATTGAGGGTCACGCTCTTGGCCATGGGCGACCACAGCGCAAAGCGCGTGCCCGCCGCAGAGCAGAAGCTGCCCAGCGGCTCCCCGCAGTGAAATTCCTCCCGGAACGCGGCGCTGCCAAACCACTCCGAAAGCGTCATTTTCGCCTTTCCTTCCATGGTTTCGTAAAGTTTCGTTTTCACCCGTAGTATACCCGTTTTGCCCCTGCGCGTCAAGATTTCTTTTTCGCTTTTGGCATGCGGACGATTGCAATTGCGCGCGCCATCCGATATAATCAGTGTAACCAAGCAGAGCCGGGAGGGAACCACATGGCGACCATGGACGAAATCGCGCGCGCGCTGGGGCTGTCGAAGGGCACCGTCTCCAAGGCGCTCAGCGGCGCGGAGGACGTGAGCGAAACAACGCGAAAGCTCGTGCTGGAGAAGGCCGTGGAGCTGGGCTATGCGCGCATGGTGCGCTCCGGCGCGCCGAAGCTGGCCGTGCTCATCACGAACATGGCCTACGAGCGGCCGGAGGACTTCGGCTACGACGTGATCATCGGCCTACGCAAGGCGGCGCAGCCCGCGGGCTTTGACGTGGAGGTCATCCCGCTTACGGCGCAGATTCAGGCGCAGTACCGCTATGACGAGTTCATGCTGCTGCGCGGCTGCCGCGGCGCGCTGGTGCTGGGCCTGTCCCTGCGCGACGCCTGGCTGCGCGACTTCGAAACCTGCCGCACGCCCGCCGTGCTCTACGACAACCGTGCCGGCGGAAACCCGAACGTCACGCACATCGGCGTGGACAACGACGAGGGCATGCGCATGGCCGTCGCCCACCTGCGTGCGCTGGGACACGCGCGCATCGGCTATCTGAGCGCCTGCCGCGGCTCCTACGTCTATCAGCAGCGCTACCGTGCGTTCTTCCGCGCACTGCGCGAGCTGGGGCTTGACGACCGGCACACGCTCGCCGGGCGCGCCGAGCACACCTCCGAATGCCTGCAAAGCCACCTGCCCCGCCTGCTCGCGCAGGGCTGCACCGCCGTGGTGTGCAGCCACGACATGCTCGCCCACAGCGTGCTGATCCACTGCGCCGAGCGCGGCGTCGCGGTGCCCGGCGCGCTGAGCATCGTCGGCTTTGACGACATCCCCCTCTGCCGCTACACCGTCCCGCCGCTGACCACCGTGCGCCAGAACCGCGCCGAGCTGGGCAAGAGCGCCTTCTACGCGCTTTCCTGCCAGCTGGGCGGCGTGCCCATCAGCACGCTGCTGCTGCACGCGGAGCTGATCGTGCGCGGCTCCTGCGGGCCCTCACCCATCCCCGCCGAAAAGGAGGCTCAGCCATGATCACCGACCTGTTCGATCCCACCGACGAGCCGATCATCTCCCCCGAAGCGTTCTACGGCGGGCAGGGACACCTGTGCGACGTGTGCATCGTGCTGTTCTCGAAGGTCATATACGAGGAGCTGCAGCGCCGCTACCCCTGCACGCTCGCCGCGCAGCTCGGCGCGTGCAACGGCAACATCCCGATCCACACCTTTGATCTCGACGGAAAAACCGTCGCGTTCTACCTCTCGCCCATCGGCTCGGCGATGGCTTCGACCGGCGTCATCGAGGCCAACTGGCGGACCGGCGCGACGAAGTTCGTGATGTTCGGCTCGGCGGGTGCGCTCGACCGGGAGAAGACCGCCGGGCACTACGTCGTGCCGACGGCGGCCTATCGCGGCGAGGGCATGTCCTACCACTACGCCGCGCCCGCGGACTACATCGGCGTGCCGGGCGCACAGACGGTCTGCCGGGTGTTCGACGCGCTCGGTGTGCCGCATGTGACGGGCCGCGTCTTCACGACCGATGCCATCTACCGCGAGACGCGCAGGCAGATCGCCGCGCGCCGGGCGGAGGGCTGCATCGCCGTGGAGATGGAGCTGGCCGGGGTGCAGGCGGTGTGCGCGCATCACGGGTTTGCGCTGTATGACTTCCTGATGACGGGCGACGTACTCGACGCGCCGGTCTATACGCCCGACGGGCTGCGCGAGGCCAATCACTCGCTTTCCAAGCTCGATCTGGCACTGGAAATCGCAAGGCGGGTGTAGGCTCTCACGATCCAATCAAAAGCCCTTCACGAACCAAAGAACGCCCGAAGAGGCAGCGTCTCCTTCGGGCGTTTCTATTTTTCTTTTCAGCGGGGCATGCCCGCGCTCAAGGCCTGTAAGGTCAGATGTTTAGCAGCTCGCTGTACACCTTGAGCGCGCCGTCGGTGTCGTGCGCCAGCACGCGCTTGGCCAGCACCTTGCCCAGCTGCACGCCCTCCTGATCAAAGCTGTTCAGGTTCCACGCAAAGCCCTGGAACATGACCTTGTTCTCAAAGTGCGCCAGCAGCGCGCCCAGAGCCTTCGGGGTCAGCTTGTCGCCGATGATGATGCTGGAGGGGCGGCCGCCGGCGAAGTACTTGTTGCGGTTGTCGTCAGCCTTGCCGCAGGCGAAGGCGACGATCTGCGCGGCGACGTTCGCGCACAGCTTCTGCTGGCTGGTGCTGCCCTGGATGACGACGTCGGTCGCCATCTGGCTGTTGCGGAAGCCGACGAACTGCAGCGGTACGATGTCCGTGCCTTGATGCAGCAGCTGATAGAAGGAGTGCTGGCCGTTGGTGCCCGGCTCGCCGAAGATGACCGGGCCGGTCACATAATCAACCGGCTCGCCGAAGCGGTTGACGGACTTGCCGTTGGACTCCATGTCCAGCTGCTGCAGATGCGCCGGGAAGCGGCTGAGCGCCTGGGAATACGGCAGCACGGCGGTGTTCGGATAGCCGAGTACGTTGCGCTCGTACACGCCGATCAGGGCGTCGAGCAGCGCCGGGTTGGCCAGCAGGTCCTCGTTTTTGGCGAGCCTGTCCGCCTCGGCCGCGCCATCCAGGAACTGCGCGAAGACCTCCGGCCCGAACGCCAGGGACAGCACCGCGCCGCCGACGGCGGAGGTGGAGGAATAGCGGCCGCCGATGTAGTCGTCCATGAAGAAGGCGGCGAGATAGTCATCGCTCTTGGCCAGCGGAGAGGTTTCGCTGGTGACGGCGATCATGTGCTTGGACGCGTCAAGACCCGCCTTGGCCAGGGCATCCTTGACGAAGGACTCGTTGGTCAGCGTTTCCAGCGTCGTTCCGGACTTGGACACCAGCACGAACAGCGCATGCGCGACGTCGATCCTGCTGAGCACGCCCGCCGCATCGTCGGGATCGACGTTGCTGATGAACTCCGCCTTCATCTTGAGGCAGCCGTTGACCTTCGCCCAGTTCTCCAGCGCCAGATACATCGCGCGGGGGCCCAGATCGCTGCCGCCGATGCCGATCTGCACGACAGTGGTGAACTTCTCGCCCGCGGCATTCGCGATCTCGCCCGAATGCACCTTGCGGGCCAGCTCCGCGATGCGGTTTTGCTGCTCCACATAGAAGGCGCGCTTGTCAACGCCGTCGGCGATGACCGCATCGCCCAGCTGGCCGCGGCACAGATGATGCAGCACGCGGCGGTTCTCGCCGGTGTTGATGACCGCGCCATTGTACAGCTCGGCAAACTTCCCGGTCAGCTGCGCCTCCCTGGCGAAGTCGGCCAGAATGGCCAGAATGCCGTCGTCCACCGGACGCGCGCCGAAGTTGAAGGCAAGCCCGGCGCCCATGGGCACACTGTAGCGCCTCACGCGCTGCGCGCCGCCCTCGCCGGACATCGCAGCCGCCAGATCGACCTTCGGAGCGTTCTTCAGTTCCTGATAAGCGGTCAGCGTATCCATGTTTTTCCAAGCGATCATCGTGAAAATCCTCCTCATTCTTTGCAAAAGTGAATTCGAAGCAGGCGTATACGTAAGAAAATTATACTAGCAATCCAACCAGATTTCAAGATGATATGCGCCATGAGAAGGAGAAAGTCTGCATGCTGGGGTTGGTCAACGGTGCTTCATGATCATCTCTAATCGAATCGAGCCATGCAAGGATGACCCGTCAGGTATCGCTTCGCGATATGGGAACGTTGGGGGATTTCAGTCCGGGAAACGGAACAGTCGCGCAAGCGCTCCTTTCCGTTTCCGACGCTTCACCTCGCTTCTTCGACCCGGGGAGCCTGCATAGTCGTGCCGTTCACGGCACGACTATGCGAGTTTCCCGGGTCCCCAGCCCTCTTCTTCGCTTCGCGCGGTTTTCAGATTTTCTTCGATCATCCTTATCCCAGCGCCAGATCCAGCGCCATCATCAGCACATACCCCGCCATCGCGCACAGCACGCCCAGCCGCTCCCCCGCCGCCGCCGGGATCATCTCCTCAAAGACCACCAGCATCATCGCGCCCGCCGCGAAGGCCATCAGCAGCGGCATCATCGCCTCCACCGCAGCTACGGCCAGCACCACCAGCACGCCAAAGACCGGCTCCACCGCGCCGGAGAGCACGCCCAGCCCGAAGCTGCGCACGCGGCTCATACCGTTCTGGCGCAGCGGCAGCGAGATCGCCGCGCCCTCCGGCAGGTTCTGCACGCCGATGCCCAGCGCCAGCGTGGAGGCCGCCGCCAGCGAAAGTCCGCCGTCCCGCGCGGCCAGCGCGAACGCCAGCCCGACGGCCATGCCCTCCGGGATGTTGTGCAGCGTCACCGCCGTGAAGAGCAGCGTCCGCTGGCGCGCGGTCTGCGCCTGTGTGCCCAGGCGCATCGCACGCAGACGCATCGTCAGCGCATCCAGCAGCCAGATCGACGCCACGCCGAGCGCAAAGCCCGCGGTCACGGTCAGCCAGGGCAGGGCGCCCATCCGCTCGGCCTGCTCCGCCGCCGGGCACAGCAGGCTGAACACAGATGCCGCCGACATAACCCCCGCCGCGAAGCCCAGACAGGCCCGCTGCGCGCGTTCCCCGACGCTCCGGCGGAAGCAGAAGACCAGCGCCGCGCCCAGCGACGTCATCAGAAACGTGAACAGCGTGCCGCACGCAGCGTACAGCGCACCCATCATGCTCCATCACCTCGGGTTCATCGTATGCCGGGGCGGCACGGCGCGTTCAGGGATTGCAGGCGGACATCGGATATGGTATAATGATCAAAATCCCCGCCCGTGAGGCGGCGTGAGGGGGCTTTTCCATGGCTGTATCCGAAGCCATCGAAAACTATCTGGAGACGATCTACATCCTCTCCCTGCGCCAGAATGAGGTGCACGCGGTGGATGTGTGCGCCTATCTGTCCTATTCGCGGCCGACGGTGTCGATCGTGCTGCGCCAGATGCGCGAGAGCGGTCTGGTCACAGTGGACGACATGAACCACATCCACCTCACGCCGGAGGGCGAGCGCATCGCTGCCGGACTCTACGAGCGCCACACGCTGATCAGCGAGCTGTTTGTCTCGCTGGGTGTGAGCCGGGAGATCGCCGTGCGCGACGCCTGCAAGATCGAGCACGACCTGAGCGAGGAGACGTTCGAGGCGATCAAGCGGCACGCGGCGAAATACAGATAAGAAACAAGCACGCGGCTTTCCGGAAAAGCCGCGTGTTTCTTTGTATGCGGGGGCTTCGTACTGCTCTCTGACAGAACCGGGCAGCTCGATGACCGACCGTCAGGGTTCACTTCGCGATGGGAACGATGGGGGATTTCATCCCCCATACCCCTAGACTGGGGACCAGTCCCCAGACCCCTTCCTCGCTTCGCGCTTGCAGCCCGCTGTTTTGCGAGAATAACATAAGCCACTTTTTCCTTTCCCCTTGGCCTATTCCTCCCCCAGCTCCTGCATGTCGCCCACGACGCGGTGCAGAATCTCCAGATACTTCTCCCCCAGCACCGTCGGCCGGTAATCCCTGTGCGTGATGACGCCGATGCGGATGACCTCGTCCACCGTGAGCGGAATCGAGATGATGTCCTCGCCGCGCAGGTAAGACGGGCAGATGCCCGAGGAGATCGTGTAGCCGTCCGTGCCGACCATCAGATCGATGATCGTGCCCTTGTCCGTGACCTTGATGCTCTTCTCGTGGTTGAGCGTCGAGAGGATCTCCTCCGAAAAGTAGAACGCGTTCTGGTCGCCCTGCTCGTACGTCAGGCAGGGCAGCGGCTCCAGGTCGGCGAGCGTCACGCTTTCCCGCCCGGCGAGCGGATTGTTGCGCCCGACGAAGATGTGCGGCCGCGCGGAAAACAGCTCGGAGAACACGAGGTTCGACTCACGCAGCATCTTGCGGATGACCGCCTCGTTGAAGCTGCTCAGGTACAGCACGCCCATCTCGCTGCGCAGCGTGCGCACGTCGTTGATGGTGTCGTACGTCTTGCCCTCGCGCAGCGTGAACTCATACGCCTCGCCGCCCTGCGCGCGCACCAGCTCCACGAACGCGCTCGACGTGAACGAGTAATGCTGCGTGGAGACGGAGAAGCGCTGGCGCACGGATGAGCGCGCGATGTACTTGTCCTCGATGAGCGCGGCCTGCTGCACGACCTGCCGCGCGTAGCCGAGAAACTCCGCGCCCTCCGGCGTGATGAGCACGCCGCGGCTGCTGCGCTTGAAGATCTTGGTGTCCGTCTCGGCCTCCAGCTCGTGAATGGCTGCGGACAGGCTGGGCTGGGCGATGAACAGGGACTTGGCCGCCTCGGTGATGGAGCCGCGGTCGGCGACCTCGATGACGTATTTGAGCTGCTGAAGGGTCATGATGCCACCTCGTCTGTGCCGGTTTGAAGAAACAAATTCATGAAAAGCATGAGCGAATTTGATGTTTTGTGTACATTGTGCGCTTTCAGGCGCTTTTTTTCATTATATCAGTCTCTTTGCCGTCGCGCAAGGTCAAATATAGTTTTTCCCTATGGCAAGCCATATTTTATCCATCCTTGCCTATGCCGCGGCGTTCATGTATAATACGTCTCGTTCAAGGAATTCAGCAAGACACGAAAGGAGTGGCCGCATTGCCGCTCATTGAGCTCAAGCATCTGACCAAGACCTTCAAGGGCAAGACGCAGACCGTCGAAGCCCTGCGGGACATCAACCTGGAGATCAATCAGGGGGATATTTACGGCATCATCGGCATGTCGGGCGCGGGCAAATCGACGCTCGTGCGCTGCATCAACTTTCTGGAGCGCCCGACGTCGGGCAGCGTGATCATCGACGGGAAGGACCTCTCGACGCTCTCGCAGAAGGAGCTGCGCCAGCTTCGCCAGCAGGTGTCGATGATCTTCCAGCACTTCAACCTGCTTCAGCAGCGGGACGTGCGCGGCAACATCGCCTTTGCGATGGAGATCGCGGGCAAGAAGAAGGCCGAGATCGACAGGCGCATCGACGAGCTGCTGGAGATCGTCGGCCTGACGGACCGGCAGCACAACTATCCGAGCCAGCTTTCGGGCGGCCAGCAGCAGCGCGTGGCGATCGCGCGTGCGCTGGCGACGAACCCGAAGATCATCCTGTGCGACGAGGCGACGAGCGCGCTCGATCCCACGACGACGACCTCGATCCTGAACCTGCTACGGGAGATCAACCGCACGCTGGGCATCACGATCGTGATCATCACGCATGAGATGAGCGTGGTGGAGAGCATCTGCTCGCACGTGGCAATCATCGACGACGGCGCGCTGGCCGAGGTGGGCACGGTGGAGCAGGTCTTCTCGCAGCCCAAATCGAAGGCGGCGAAGAAGCTGATCTTCCGCAAGGCGGGCGCAGACACGGGCGTGATGGGCGACCGGATGATCCGCATCGTCTTCGAGGGGACGGCATCCAACGAGCCGTACATCGCCAGCCTGATTCTGGAATGTCATGTCTCGGTGAACATCATGTACGCGGACACGCGCGACGTGGGCGGCAAGACGTTCGGGCAGATGATCCTGCAGCTGCCGGAGGATCACCTCCAGCAGGACAAGATCATCTACTACCTGCGCAACAAGGGGCTGCGCGTGGAGGAGGTGAGCAGCGATGGCCATTGAGAAGATGGTCCCGTTGATGCTTGGAGGCATCCGGGACACGATGTACATGACGGTGGTGTCGACGCTCTTCGCGTATCTGCTCGGCTTCCCGCTGGCGATTCTGCTGGTGCTGACGGCGCCGAAGGGGCTGCGGCCGCACGCGCTCGTCTACCGGGTGCTCGACGCGGTGGTGAACATCTTCCGCTCGATTCCGTTCCTGATCCTGATGATCCTGGTGATTCCGCTGACGCGGTTGATCGCGGGCAAGGCCTACGGCTCGACAGCGACGATCGTGCCGCTGGTGATCGCGGCGGCGCCGTATGTGGCGCGCATGATCGAGAGCTCGCTGCTGGAGGTCGATCCGGGCGTGATCGAAGCGGCGCAGTCGATGGGCGCGTCGATTCCGGCGATCATCCTCAAGGTGATCATTCCGGAGGCGAAGACGTCCCTGATCGTGGGCGCGACGATTTCTTCGGGCACGATTCTGGGCTACAGCGCGATGTCCGGCGCGATCGGCGGCGGCGGTCTGGGACAGATTGCGATCAGCTACGGCTACAACCGGTATCAGACGGACGTTCTGCTGGTGACGGTGGTGCTGCTGGTGATTCTGATGCAGATCATCCAGGCGATCGGCATGTACATCTCGCGCAAGACGGACAAAAGAATTAGGGAGTAAGTGGGCTGTGCCCACACCCGCTTCGCGCCTGCTTCAACCCGCATTCTTCGGCCGGAAGGGCCTCGAATGCTGCTGCAGCGCGCAAAGATCCTGTTTCGGTTCCATCTCCCATTCTTCGGGCGGATGGCCCTCGAATGGGGCTATCGGTCAGGGAACGGATGGCACATGAAACAGCTACACCGACGATCAAGCCGCAAGGCTTACCTGATAGGACAACCAAAATTCAAAAAGGAGAGATTTCCATGAAGAAGATTTTTGCACTCGTTCTCGCCATCGCGCTGATCGCGGCCGTCGGCTGCGCCAGCGCCGCCACCAAGCTCGTCGTCGGCGCCTCCTCCACCCCGCACGCGGAGATTCTGGAGGCGGCCAAGCCGCTGCTCGAGGAAAAGGGCATTGAGCTGGAGATCGTGGTCTTTGACGACTATGTCCAGCCGAACCTGCAGCTCGAATCCGGCGACCTCGACGCGAACTACTTCCAGCACATCCCGTATCTGGAGAGCTTCAACGCCGACAACGGCACGCACCTGGTGAGCGCCGGCGCGGTGCACTATGAGCCGATGGGCATCTACACCAACCAGAGCAAGCTCTACACCATCGACACCATCCCGGACGGCGCGGTGATCGCGGTCCCGAACGACCCGACCAACGAAGCCCGCGCGCTGAACCTGCTCGAGGCGCAGGGCCTGATCAAGCTCGAAGTGGCGGCCGGTCAGACCGCGACCAAGCTCGACATCGCCGAGAACCCGAAGAACATCGACATTCAGGAGTTTGAAGCCGCCGCGGTGCCGCGCATGCTGGCGGACGTCGACCTGGCCGTCATCAACTCCAACTACGCGCTGCAGGCGGGCGTTGAGGTCGTCGGCACGGCCATCGCGGTGGAGTCCCCCGAGATCGCCTATCCGAACATCATCGCCATCCGCGAGGGCGACGACCGTGAGGAGCTCAAGACGCTGGTCGAGGTGCTCCAGAGCGACGCCATCGTGAGCTTCATCCAGGAGACCTACGGCACCTCCGTCGTGCCGACCAAGTAAGGCACCATCCATTCCGGCAGCATGGAGAATCCTCCATGCTGTCTTCTTTTTGGGAAAAGGAGGTTCGTTTTTCAGAGAAGAATGGGGCCTCCGCGCAAAGCGTCGCCTGACGCCCGGGGATCACACAGTCCGGCCCTGTTGGACGCAATATGAGACATCAGGCGCAGTCTCACCGGCTGCGCCTGATGTCCTTATTCACATTTCCCACCGGACCGTCTCCAGCTCACCGCAGCAGACGTAGCCGATCTGCGCGTAGCAGGCGTTGGAGGGCGGGTAATCCGCATCGGTATAGATGACGGGCAGGCGGTGCTGCGCGAGGATCGCATGCGTCACATCGTGCACGAGGCTTGCAGCGTAGCCCTGCCTGCGCTTCTCCAGCGGCGTATAGACGAGCGACAGGCCCATGCGCTCGCCGTCGGGCGACACGCCGCACATCGCGCAGGGCGTGCCCTGCTCATCCTTCCACAGGAACAGGCGGGTGTTCTCGATGCGCTGCTGCGCGATGGCCCGGCATCCCTCGGGCGTCTGGTCACTCTCGCGCGTATCCCGGTGCATCGCAAGCACGAACGCCGCCGCCACGTCGAGGTCGTCGGGCTTCGCCGCGACCATGCAGCCGCCGGGGCGCCTGTGCGGCGGGCGCAGCGCCGTGCAGGTATGGGCGCGTAGCCTGCGCGTCGTGCGCAGCGTCAGCCCCTCCTCCTGCGCGCGCCGCTTCATATACGCCGCGTGTGCCGGTTTGAGGTTGAAGGAATCGCCCAGCGCCGGCGGGAACGTCCCGCGCATCGCCTGCCAGCAGCGCTCGAGCTCATCCTCCGCCGCGTCGTCCGGCATAAAGACCCAGACGGGAGCCGGGCGCGCGCTCAGCGCCATGATCAGCCGGTCGCCGTCCGTCACGATCGTGTCGCACGAGCCGCGCAGAAGCATCCACAGCACCATGAACAGGTTCGTATCCTCGCCCAGCAGCGCGTCAAGCTGCGGCGCGGCTGTGTTTCTGACGATCTCCATCGTATCCTCCTCCGTTCATATCCGTTCCATCAGGCCCCGGCAGGCCGTCAGCAGCGCGTCCACCGCGTCGTCAAGGCTTGCGGCCTCATCCAGCGCGAGCAGCCGTGCGTCCTCCGCCCGCAGCAGCGGCAGCAGTGCCCGGCGGTTTTCCGCGAACACGCCCTTTTCCAGCCAGGCGGCGTCCTGCAGCAGGAAGAACGCGCTCTTGGCCATGCCCGGCAGCGCGGCGCGCAGGCGTTCCGGCGTGCCGTGCACATAGCGGTGCACGGCCCCGTGATAGAGGTTGCCCGCACCGAGCTTCACATACGCGCGCACATCGTCCCGCGTATACGCAGGCAGCAGCGGCGCCAGCTCGCCCAGGACGTCGCGTGTGCTGTGGAGCAGGTGGAACGCCTCCAGCGCGTTCCAGTGCATGAGCTCCGCCTGCCCGCAGAGGAAGCCGCAGGCCAGCTCCGGGCTTGGCATCGCCTCCACCATCGCGCGGTATGCGCGCAGGTCCGCTGCGGACACGTCCCGCAGCACGACCATCGGGTCAATGTCGCTCGTTTCGGTCACCTCGCCGCGCATGTAGCTGCCCTGCAGGCCGACATAGACGAGCCGGTCGCCAAACTGCCGCTGCAGCCGGTCGATCAGCTCGTCCATGTATACCTTTACGTCAAGCATTCTGCTCACTCCCTTCCCGTATGGGAAGGAAGTATAACACATTCCGGGGCGTTTGAACAGCTCCGTGCGCTCATTTCGCGCAATAAACGGCGATGGCGTCGCTCATCAGCTGCGCGGTGCCCGCCCCGGCGCGGTCGATGTTCTGCATGAACCGCTCGTCGGCGGTGTACATCTGCCCCAGCCCGGCGAGGATTTCCTTCGTGCAGGCGTAGTAGTTCCGCGTGATGTGCGCCTGCCAGCGTGCGACGAGGGCCTGCACGTCAGGCTCGTCAGGCGCATGGCCGCGCAGTGCGGCAAACGCGGCGAAGATTTCATCCGCCTCCTCCTCCACGGAGGCCCACTTCTCCTTGCCGTATCCGGCGGTCTTTTTCTCGCTCTCGGCGTAGGCGTCGGTGCCGCCCCAGCGCCGGCGGGCCTCCTCGGCGTACGCGTCGCGCTGGCGGTCGATGCCGCTGCGGTCAAAGGCGTCAAAGCTCATGTCATTTTCTCCCTTCAATGTGCGCTCGGCCAGGTCGATGAGGCCGTTCAGCCTGTCGCGCTCAGCGACGAGCAGCAGGCGATGGCGGCGGAGCGCTTCGTTCATGTCATAGCCAGGGCTGTCCATGATCTCGCGGATCTGCGCGAGCGGAAAGCCCAGCTCCCGGAAAAACAGGATCTGCTGCAGGCGCCGCAGCGCGTCCTCGTCATAGAGGCGGTAGCCGCTTTCGGTCATGCCGCTGGGGTGCAGCAGGCCGATGCGGTCATAGTAGCGCAGGGTGCGCTCGGTCACGCCGGTGAGGCGGGCCGCTTCCTGGATCTTCATGGGATTCCTCCGGTTTTGCGTCGTTGGGTTCGCACCACGGATACAGGATACACCCTGACGTTACGTCAGGGTCAAGGGGTGTTTCGAGGGTTTTTGAAAAAGTTCGGAGACAGAAAACCGCCGCGAGCGGAGGCCGGGAACGGCGGTCCGCGTGCGGCGGGATGGGATGAGCGATGGTTTGCAAAAAGAAGGCGGGCCTATGCTTTGATCAAATCTGATGAAGGCTTACGGAACGCCCCCGTCAGGTATCGCTTCGCTCCCTGACTGCTTTCTTTTTTGATCGCTTCGCGATGGAGGACGTTGGGGGATTTCAGTCCGGGGAGCCTGCATAGTCGCACCGTTGCCTGTGCTCCTTGCAGTTCCCGACGCTCCGCCTCGCTTCTCCGCCCACAGGGCGCGCTCGGCTTCGGTCCCCCCCAAACCCCTAGCCTGGGACCGGAGCCTGCCGCCCGCAGTGCGGGAAACAGGCAGGCGGAGCGTCGGAAATCGCAAGGAGTGCCGCTTGCGGCACGACTATGCGAGTTTCCCGGGTCCCCAGACCCCTTCCTCGCTTCGCGCTTATGGCTCGTTACTCTGCGGATGACGTTAATCCTCTTGACTGAGGTCGCCGAGAATCTCCTTCTCCGCGAAGAGCGCGGTCGCGCCGCCGGTATGCCAGAACACGACAGTGCTGCCCTGCGGCACCTTCCCCGTGCGCACATGGTCGAGCAGCCCCGCGAACGCCTTGCCGGTATACACCGGATCGACGAGCAGGCCCTCCGTGCGCGCGAGCAGGCGGATGGCCTCGGTCGCAGCCGCGTTGGGCTGCTCATAGCCCGGCGCGAAGTACCCGCGGTCGACGGCGAAGTCCGCCGCTTCAAGCGTCTCCGCGCTGCCCAGCTGCCGCAGCGCCTGCGTGCCCAGCGCCGCGCAGCGGGCCTCGTAGCCCGCGTCCTTGGGGCTGACGGCGATGGCGGTGATCCGCGCGCGCTTTGCAAGCAGCCTGTGCCCCGCTGTCAGTCCGGCGAGGGTGCCGCCGGTGCCGGTCGCGGTATAGACAAAGTCCGGGTCGATGCCCAGATCATCGCACTGCTGCACGAACTCCAGATAGCCGCCGATGAAGCCGCAGGAGCCGACGGGGCTCGCGCCGCCCATCGGCACGTCGTAGCAGCGGTGTCCCTCCGCCTCAAGTCTCGCGGCGTGCTCCCTGCCCATGGCGAAGCAACGCGCCTCGGTCTGTGCCTCCGTTTCGCCCGGCAGACTCTCGACGATGTGCATCTCGGCGCCGAGGATGCGGTCGAGCAGCATGTTGGAGCGCACGTCGTTTTCGTCCGGCTGCACGTAGGCATTCAGGTACAGGATGGGCGTCAGGCCGAGCCGCCTGCACGCGGTCACGGTCTGCATGGCGTGGTTCGACTGCGTCGCGCCGTAGGTGAACACAGTGTCGCAGCCCTTCGCCACGGCGTCGCCCAGCAGGTACTCGAGCTTGCGGATCTTGTTGCCGCCGAACAGGCTCATGCCCGAGAAGTCGTCGCGCTTGACGTAGAGATTCACGCCCAGCTGCGCGGACAGGCGGTCGAGCCGGGTCAGCGGCGTCGGGAAGAAGCCCAGCGTCTCCCGCGGCTGCGCCGCAAGCATCGCCCACACGGCCTCATAGCGTTCGTTCATCGGAAAGCCTCCTTCAATTCAAAGATGCCGGAGCCCACACGGACTCCGGCCAGGGATTATGCCATCAATCGAATGGTCGCCAGCGCAATGAGCGCCAGCTGCAGCACGGACGCGACGTTCGCGCTGATGACAAACCGGCGCTTCTGCGTCTTATGGCGGAACAGCCGCATGCCCAGCCACGCGCCCACGCCGCCCATCAGCCAGATGACGGCCAGCAGTGCGCTCTCGCGAATGCGCCACAGGCCCCTTTTGGCACGCTGCTTGTCCAGCCCGAAGAGAGAAAACGCGATGACGTTGAGCATAAGGTAGACGATCCAGATTCCCCGAAGCATCACGCCTGTCCCCCGTCGGTCTGCGCATCGCCCTGCGCGCCGCTCTGCGCCGCATCCGTCGGCTCAAAGGTGGAGGGCAGCTGGTTCGGCGCGAGCACGGCCATGAACTCGATGCCGGTGATCGTCTCCTTCTCCAGCAGGATCTTTGCCAGCTCGTGCAGCTTCTCCTTGTTGTCGGTCAGAATCTGCATCGCGCGCTCGTAGCACTGGGCGATGATCTGCTTGACCTCCACGTCGATGCGAGCCGCGGTCTGATCGGAGCAGACGAGGTTCGCGTCGCCGGAGAGGTACTGGCCGCTCTGGGTCTCCAGCGCCATCATGCCGAAGGTGTCGCTCATGCCCAGGCGGGTGATCATCATGCGGGCGAGCTTGGTCGCCTGCTCGATGTCGTTGCTCGCGCCGCTGGTGATGCGCCCGAAGATGAGCGCCTCCGCCGCGCGGCCGCCGCAGAAGGTGGTGATCTTGTCGAGGATCTGCTCGCGGGTCATCAGCAGGCGCTCCTCCTCGTCCACCTGCATGGTGTAGCCCAGCGCGCCGGACGTGCGCGGGATGATGGTGATCTTCTGCACGGGCGCGGCGTTCTCGAGCTTCGCCGCGACGAGCGCGTGGCCGATCTCGTGATAGGAGACGGTCAGCTTGTCGCGCTGGGAGACGACGGCGTTCTTGCGCTGATAGCCGGCGATGACGATCTCGATCGCCTCCTCCATGTCGCGCTGGGCGACGCTCTTGCGGCCGTCCTTGACGGCGGCGATGGCGGCCTCATTGACGATGTTGGCCAGCTCCGCGCCGGAGCAGCCGCTGGTGGCGCGCGCCACCTGCGTGTAGTCGATGTTCGGCTCGGTCTTCACGTCCCTGGCATGCACGCGCAGGATCGCCTCGCGGCCGGCCAGGTCGGGCAGCTCCACCGGGATGCGCCGGTCAAAGCGGCCAGGGCGCAGCAGCGCCTTGTCGAGGATCTCCGGGCGGTTGGTCGCCGCCAGGATGACGACGCCCTTGCCGGCGTCAAAGCCGTCCATTTCGGTGAGCAGCTGGTTGAGCGTCTGCTCGCGCTCGTCGTTGCCGCCGACGCCCGCGGCGTCGCGTTTCTTGCCGATGGCGTCGATCTCGTCGATGAACACGATGCACGGCGCCTTTTCTCCAGCCTGCTTGAACAGGTCGCGAACGCGCGCCGCGCCCATGCCGACGAACATCTCCACGAACTCCGAGCCGGAGATGGAGAAGAACGGCACCTTCGCCTCGCCCGCGACGGCCTTGGCCAGCAGCGTCTTGCCGGTGCCGGGAGGGCCGACGAGCAGCGCGCCCTTGGGCAGCTTCGCGCCGATGTCGCGGTACTTCTGCGGGTCGTGCAGGAAATCGACGATCTCCTTGAGGGCGTCCTTGGCCTCGTCCTCGCCCGCGACGTCGTCAAACGTCTTGCCGGTCTGCGCCTCGACGTAGACCTTGGCGTTCGACTTGCCGAACGTCATGGAATTGCCGCCCATCTGCTTGCTCATCCTGCGGAACATAAACGAGCCGAGGGCGTAGAAGATGACCAGCGGCAGCACCCAGGAGAGCAGGAACTCGATGATCGGGCTCATCTCCTCCGGGACGATCTGCGTGAAGGTCACGCCAGCGTCGAGCAGGCGGTCGACGATCTTGTCATCCGCCGTGACGCGGTTGGTCACATAGTAGGTAGCCTTGCCGTCGTCGAGCTGCTCGGTCGGGGTGAAGGCGATCTGTGTGTCGTCGATCTGGACGGACTTGATCTTTCCCTCTTCGAGCATCGTGAGGAACTCGGAGTAGGCGACCTCCTTGACGCTGTAGCGCTGAATCTGCGGGAAGAGCAGCGCGTTGAGCAGCATGACCACGATCAGCGCAATGATATAGTAGACGATCAGCGGCTTTTTCGAGTCTTTCTTTTCGTTCATAGCCTTTCCTTTCCGGGGCGGCGGCGCACCCCGTCTCGTGATGGCCCCATGATACTTCACGGCGGGGCAAAAGTCAATCGGAACCGTTCCAAAGATACAAATTGCCCATCGGAATGTCCGCTGCGGGCCCATCCGCCTCATCCGGATGCAAAAAGGGACCGCGCCGCAGAGCGGTCACGATCCCTTATCTTTTGGAAATTACTCCGCGTCCGGGGTCTCCTCGACATCCTCGAAGTCCAGGCCCTGCACCTCGGCGTTGTAATCGACCTCGTCGGTCAGCGCCTCGCGGATGGACAGGCTGATGCGCTTGGCCTCGGTGTCCACCTTGAGCACCTTCACGCGGACGATCTGGCCGACCTGCACGGCGTCCTCGACCTTCGCGATGCGCTTGAGCGCGCACTGGGAGATGTGCACCAGGCCGTCAAGACCCGGCTCGAGCTCCACGAACGCGCCGAACGTGGTGATGCGGACGACCTTGCCCTCGACGATGGAGCCGACCGGGTACTTCTCCTCGGCGACGTCCCACGGCTGGGGCTGCAGCGCCTTCAGGCTCAGCTGGATGCGCTCCTTTTCCTTGTCGACGCCGATGATCTTGACCTGAACCTCCTGGCCCGGGGTCACGATCTCGGAGGGATGCTTGACGCGGTGCCAGGCGAGATCGGTCACATGGATGAGGCCATCGACGCCGCCGATGTCGACGAACGCGCCGAAGTCGGTCAGGCGGCGGACGATGCCGGTGACAACCTGATCCTTCTCGATCTTCTCCCAGGCCTTCTTCTTCTCGTCGAGCAGATACGCCTTGCGGCTGGCGACGATGCGCTTCTTGGCCTTGTCAACCTCGATGATCTTGACGGTCATCGTCTTGCCGACGAACTCGCCGATGTTCTCGACGAAGCGGCGGGACAGATGGGAGGCCGGGATGAACGCACGGACGCCCATCACATCGGCGATCAGGCCGCCGTTGACGGCCTCGCGGCCGGTGGCCTCGACGCACGCGCCGGTGTCATACTCGGCGATGAGCTTTTCCCAGTTCTTGCTGGCCATGACCTTGCGCTCGGAGAGGAGCACATAGCCTTCGCCGTCGTTGAGCTTGACAATCTCGGCTTCGATCTCGTCGCCGACCTTGGCATCGGCGGTGACCAGATCGTTCTTCTTGATGTAGCCGTCAGCCTTGCCGGGAATGCTCACGACGACGCCGTCATCGCTCACCTGAGCCACGACGCCTTTGACGATCTGACCGGGGCGGAACTTGATCATCGTCTCCTCGAGCATCGCGGCAAAGTCCTCGCTGCCCTCGGGAATCTGATTCTTTTCCATGTCGTTCATGTGGGTACTACCTCCTCAAGTATCTCTGCCGGGCGGTTGGGCCCGGAAATGATACATACTTTATTGGATCACGGCGGGGGCACCGCCGGGATACGCCTTATTCTTTTGCGCTGTCTTGCGCTGTGCCCGCTTCGATGCGCGCGCGCACCTGATCGAGCAGCCATTGCGGTGTGGACGCGCCTGCGGTGATCGCCACGCGGTCCGTCGCGGAGAACGCGCCCTCGGGCAGGTCCTCCGGCGTTTCCACCAGCAGCGTGCGCGGGCAGCGGGCCCGGCACGTCTCATAGAGCTTTTGGGTATTGGAGCTGTTTCTGCCGCCGACGACGACCATCACATCGGCCTGCCGGGAGAGCTCCCCGGCCTCCTGCTGGCGCTGGCTCGTCGCCGCGCAGATGGTCATGCGCACGGTCAGCTCGCCCACGCGCTCGCGCAGCACGGCGAGGACCTCTTCAAAGCGCTCGCGCCGGATGGTGGTCTGGGCGACGACCATCGCGCGCCGGGGCAGCTGCGCCGCCCTTGCGGCCTGCGCGTCGGGCAGGATGAACACCGGTCCCGCGGCCCAGCCGGCGATGCCGACGACCTCGGGATGCTCCGCCTCGCCGACGATGAGCACGGCATCCCCGCCCTCGCTGTACGTCCTGACGAGCTCGTGGATGTGGGCGACATGCGGGCAGGTCGCGTCGATATAGCGGATGCCGCGCGCCTCGCACCGGGCATAGACATCCGGCGTCACGCCATGGGAGCGGATGATGACCGTCTGCCCGGGCTCAACCTCGTCGAGCGAGGCCACCGCACGGATGCCTGCGCGCTCGAGGCGCTCGACCTCCTGCGGATTGTGGATGAGCGGGCCGAGCGTGACGCAGGGGACCTCCGTCTTTGCGGCGTCAAAGGCGGTCTGCACCGCGCGCCGCACGCCGAAGCAGAAGCCCGCGTGCTTGCCGATCGTCAGTTCCATAGGTCACTCCTGCCGGTTGGGCGTCCTTCCGAAGGGTACAGTTCCACCCTTCCATTTACCCCATCTTTTTATGTTCTATACGTTCTGCGGATTTCCTGCAAGAAATTTTCTTTTTTCGAAATTTTTTTGAGCATCCCGCCGCGCGGGCGGTGTCACACCAAAAATGCGGCCAGAGACCGCGACCGCTCCAAACAGATTGACCGAATCGTGCTGTTCGGTGCCTATCGTACGTTTGGACTGCGCAGCTTCCGGTGAGACAAAACACCGGAGCTGACCGCCGCCATGCGCAGCTGTCCGCTCCATTTTTGATCCCGCTCTCCAATCCATTCGGGCCTTCAGGAAACCCGACGTCAGGTGTCGCTTCGCTCCCTGACTGCTTTCTTCCTGGATCGCTTCGCGATGGGAGAACGTTGGGGGATTTCATCCCCCAAACCCCTAGCCTGGGGACTTAGTCCCCAGACCCCTTCCTCGCTTCGCGCGGCTTCAAGCGGCCTTGTCCTTATTCCGTTTTCGGCCGGCGGGACTTGCCGCCGCTGAGCGCATAGAACTCTTCCTCGATGCGCCCGGTCAGCTCGTCGCAGCTCTCCTTGGTCACGCGCCCGGCGCGCAGGTCGTCCATCTCCACCGCCCTGCCCACGCGCACAGTCATGCGGCGGAAGGGCTTGTAGCGCCCGTCGATGTACACGGGAATGACCTCGCAGCCGCTGCGCAGCGCCAGCATGCTCGCGCCGGAGAGCAGCGGGAGCATGTAGCCGTCCCTCGAGCGCGTGCCCTCCGGGAAGATGCCCAGCGTTTCGCCGCCCTTGAGCACGCCCATCGCCGTGCGGATGGCGCCCATGTCCATGTTGCCGCGGTCGACCGGGAAGCCGTGCACCTGCGTGAACACCCATCCGAGGAGCCTGTTGTTCCACAGCTCCTTCTTGCCCATGAAGTGAATCTCGCGGTCGCGCGCGCACAGCGCCAGCGTCACCGGGTCCAGGAGGCACTGGTGGTTGCCCATGAGGATGACGTTTTTGTCCTTCGGGATGTTCTCCCGGCCCTCGAAGCGCATGAAGAAGATCAGCTTGACGATAATCCAGTACAGAAACACCACGATGGAATAGATGACCGTGCGCTTCGTCTTCGCCATCTGAATCGGCTCCGGCTGCTTCGCCTTGCGTGCAGCCGGGGCTTCCTGAACCGGCGCTGCCTGCGCGGCAGGCGCTGCCTGAGCGGCAGGCGCTGCCTGAGCCGCCGTCGCTTCCTGCGCAACAGGAGCCTCCTGCACGGCCGCGCCGCCCTGCTTATTGCTTTCCATAGATGCCCTCCACAATCCTCACGATCGCATCGACGACCTCCTCGCGCGTCATGTCCGTGGAATCCACGAGCACCGCGTCCTCCGCCTGCCGCAGCGGGCTGACCGCGCGGCCCATGTCCTGCGCGTCGCGTGCGTTGAGCGCCGCAAGCACGTCCTCAAAGGGCGTATTGTCACCCTTTTCGAGATTCTGCAGATACCGCCTGCGGGCGCGTTCCTCCGCCGAGGCAGTCAGATAGATCTTGCAGGGGGAATCCGCCAGCACGACGGTGCCGATGTCCCGCCCGTCGATGAGCATGTTCCCCTTCCTGGCGAGCTCCTGCTGCAGCGCGACCATGCGCTCGCGCACAGCCGGCCACTTCGAGACGACGCTCGCGGCCGCGGAAACCTCGCCCGTGCGGATGAGGTCGCTCACGTCCTCGCCGGAGAGCAGCGTGCGCTGACGCCCGTCCGCGTAGCCCACGGCGATGTCCGCTTGCGCGCAGCAGGCGCTGACCGCGGCCTCATCCGTCAGCTCCACGCCGCTGCGCAGCGCATAGAGCGCGAGGGCGCGGTACATCGCGCCCGTATCCAGATGCAGAATGCCCAGTTTTCCGGCCACCGCGTCCGCGATGGAGGACTTTCCCGCCCCCACCGGCCCGTCGATGGCAATGTTCATCGGCATGATGTCTTCCTCCCCAAACCGGCAGCGCATGCCGCCTTTGCTGTTGTTTCAATTATACGCCATTTTGCCGCCGGTCTTCAAGTCTCTGCACGGATTTGGGCCATATTCTCCACTTTTTCACCACAATCCGACAGATTTTCACGCATTCGCTCCACGCAAATGTCGGTTTTGCGGGAAATTAGCCTCCTTTACCTCCATCCGCATGTTGTGCTATAATGGTGCGGAGCATGACCGTTCCTGCAACGGTCAAAGGAGGTTGCCTATGTATTCATTTCAGGCCGGCAGCGGCCGGCGCAAGAACAAACAGCTCGTCCGTCTTCTGTACATCATCATATTCATCCTGATCATTGCGCTGGTCGGCGTGACCTTCGCCTATGTGAAGGCCGCCCGCGTGAGCGAGGCCACCAGCGAGGCGCTCATCGCCCGGGCCGTCAGCGAAGCTGGCTCCGCGCAGAACGCCGTCTACCGCCTGACGCAGTCCAGCGGCACGAACACGGCCTCGCTGCTGGCCACGGTGCGCGGCCACATCTACACGCTGCAAAGCCTCAACACGCTGACGGCGAACATCTACGGCGCGGGCACGCTCGTCGCTGACGCGGACCTGCTCACCAGCTGCGTGAGCACGCTCGATCAGTGCGACACGCGATTGCAGGCGGGCAGCGTGCTCACCGACCTGACCACGCAGCTGCGCGACCAGATCGACGAGCTCGTCGCCAGCTTCAGCGGCGTACAGTGACACATCGCAAAGGCGCATGGCCGCCCTCCCCCGGTGTTCTGGAAACAGACAGCAGTGGAGGGCGGCTTTTGGTGTTCAGGGCAAGCCCGGGTTTCAGGAAACTCACCGTCAGGGCTCGCTTCGCTCCCTGACTGCTTCTTTTTTGGATCGCTTCGCGATGGGGGAACGTTGGGGCGGCTGCCCCAAACCCCGCCTGGGGCGCCGCCCCAGACCCCGCAAGGGGCTTAGCCCCTTGACCCTTCCTCGCTTCGCGCGGTTTGAAGCAGCCTGGCGATTATCGCTTTCCCCTCGCGATCCGGCGCACGGCCATCAGCAGCGCCTGTGCATCCTGCTTCGTATTATAGATTCCCGGGCTCACGCGCACAGCCCCGCTCTCCAGCGTCCCCAAAAACCGGTGTACGCCCGGTGCACAGTGCAGCCCGCCGCGCACGGCGATCCCCATGCCGTCCAGCGCCGCCGCCACCTCCTGCGAGGCAATGCCCTCCACAGTGAAGCTGAGCAGCGACGCGCCCTCCGGCGTATACACCCGCACCCCCGGCAGACAGAGCAGCTCCGCGCGCATGCCGTCACACATCGCGACGGCCGCCGCATGCGCCTCCTCCCGGTGCGCAAGCGCTTCGCGCATGCCCGCGCGCAGCCCCGCGATGCCCGGCAGGTTCAGCGTGCCGCTCTCCAATGCGTCGGGCATCATCCGCGGCTGGAACATGCTCTCCGACGCGGAGCCTGTGCCGCCCTGCCTGAGCGGCGCAGGCTGCACGTCCTCCCGCACCCACAGCGCGCCCGTGCCGTGCGGCCCGAGCAGTCCCTTGTGCCCCGGCATCGCCAGCAGCGCCGCGCCCCATGCCCGCGGCGTGAGCGGCAGATGCCCCGCCGTCTGCGCGCAATCGACCAGCAGGAGCACCCCGCGCCTTCGGCATAGCATGCCGACCGCCGCGACATCCTGCGCCGCGCCGAGGACGTTCGACATGTGCGTCATGGCGACCAGCCGCGTGCGCGGGGTCATCGCCTGCGCCACGTCCTGCGCGCGGATCATCCCCTGCGCGTCCGGCGGCACGATGCTCAGCGTGATCGCGCCGCTGCGCGAGAGCTCCGAGAGCGGGCGCAGCACGGAGTTGTGCTCCAGCAGCGTTGTGACGACGTGGTCGCCCGTGCGCACCACGCCGTGAATCGCCATATTGAGCGCGTCCGTCGCGTTGCAGGCGAACGCCACGCGCGAGGCGTCCGTCTCCCCCAGCATCGCCGCCAGGTCCTCCCGGCAGCCCTCGACGATCCGCCCTGCGGCCAGGGCGAGCCGATGGCCCGCGCGTCCCGGATTCGCGCCGCACTGCGTGAGCGCGTCCGACATCGCGCGCGCCACGCTCGCGGGCCTGGGAAAGCTCGTCGCCGCGTTGTCCAGATAAATCATGCGCATCCCCCTCCGCGCCGGCGCACCCCGTCCGGCGCCCGGCATACACTGGCAGTATATGAGGGATTCCCCGAGGAAGATTCAGGAGGGAGCGCATATGAATTCATCCTTCGGCATCGCCGCCTTTCGCTCGCGCACGCAGGTGCTGCGCATGGAGGATGCGCTGCGCCGCGCGGGGCTGTCCGCCGGCGTGATCTCGACGCCGCGGCAGGTCGCCATCGGCTGCGGGCTGTCCGTGCGGTTCGAGTTGAGTGAGCTTCGGCAGGTCATGGCCGTCTACCGCAGGCTGAACCCCACCGCGCTGGTGGGTTTTTACCGAGTGGACGATTTCGGGACGAGGGACATCCGGCTGACGCCCTTGATGTAGAAAAGGCCGCTTAAAGCCGCGCGAAGCGAGGAAAGGTCAAGGGATTTCGTCCCTTGCGGGGTCAAGGGGCGGCGCCCCTTGTGGGGTTTGGGGCAAAGCCCCAACGTCCCCATCGCGAAGCGATCAAAAAAAGAAAGCAGTCAGGGAGCGAAGCGATACCTGACGGGGAGCTTCCGCTCGGCTTCGCTCCATCCACAGACCGCGCGCCGCAGCCCGTCCCCGCTTCATACCGCCCAGCCCAGCGCGCCGCAGCCCCCGTCCCCCTTGTCCAGACCACCCGCACACCGTTTTTCCCGGTTTTCCCGAAAACCGAACCCCATACTTCCTGCGTCCATGCGGGACATTTTCCTCCCGCATGGACGCTATTTTGTACAATTTCCTGCAATCTGTTTTGTTTTTCCCGTCACTCTGCCCGTTTATTTCTGGCGCTTTTTCACACCCTATGCTATAATGAATCCATAGATCAATCACTTTGGGAGGTGCCCCACACATGAAAGGCAACATCATCGTAGGACAATCCGGCGGCCCGACGGCTGTCATCAACTCCAGCCTGGCGGGCGTGTTCAAGACGGCCATGGATCGCGGCTTCAACAAGGTCTACGGCATGCGCTACGGCATCCAGGGCCTGCTCGATGAGAAGTACGTCGATCTGTCCGACTATATCAAGAACGAGCTGGACATCGAGATCCTCAAGCGCACCCCGTCCGCCTTCCTGGGCACCTGCCGCTACAAGCTGCCCGCCATCCACGAGAATCAGGACATCTACGTCAAGATCTTCGACATTCTCGACAAGCTCAACATCGAGTGCTTCATCTACATCGGCGGCAACGACTCGATGGACACCATCAAGAAGCTCTCCGACTACGCGCTGCTCACCGGCAAGCCGCAGCGCTTCCTCGGCGTGCCCAAGACGATCGACAACGACCTCGCCCTGACCGACCACACGCCGGGCTACGGCAGCGCGGCGAAGTACATCGCCACCTCCGTCAAGGAGGTCATCCGCGACGGCAACGGCTTCTCCTACAAGAAGCAGCTGGTCACGATCATCGAGATCATGGGCCGCAACGCGGGCTGGCTCACCGGCGCGGCCGCGCTGGCCAAGGGCGAGGACTGCGAGGGCGTCGATCTCATCTATCTGCCCGAAGTGCCCTTTGACATCGAGGCGTTCCTGGCGAAGGTGCGCAGCCTGCTCGAGCACAAGAACACCGTGTTCGTCGCCATCTCCGAGGGCATCCGCCTGGCGGACGGCACCTATGTGAGCCAGGCCGGCGGCGGCTCCGACTATGTGGACGCGTTCGGCCACAAGCAGCTCACCGGCTCGGCGACGTACCTGGCGAATCTCGTCAGCCGCGAGATGGGCTGCAAGACCCGCGCGGTCGAGTTCAGCTCGCTCCAGCGCAGCGCGTCGCATCTGGCCTCCCGCGTGGACATCAACGAGGCGTTCATGGTCGGCGGCGCGGCGGTCAAGGCCGCGGACGAGGGCGACAGCGGCCGCATGGTCGTCATCGACCGCGTCTCCGACGATCCGTACCAGTCCGCCACGGGCATCTACGACGTGCACAAGATCGCCAACGGCGAAAAGCTCGTGCCGCGCAGCTGGATCACCGAGGACGGCACCAACGTGACGCAGGACTTCGTCGATTACGTCCGTCCGCTGATTCAGGGCGACGACCCGTGCATCCTGGTCGGCGGCCTGCCGCGCCACCTGCACCTGCCTGCGGATCAGGATTAAAGCGCTGCAAGTCCGCTTCGCGTCCCTGTCAACAGCCTCCCGCCCCGCGATCACGCGGGGCGTTTTTGCGCCCTTGCGTTTTCCCGCCAAAACGGCTATAATCAGGGTATCATCTTTCCACACAGGAAGAAGGAATCCACTTGACGCGGCAGGAAAAGAACGAACACATTCTCGCCGAGCTGGAGCGCCTGTATCCCGACGCCAGGCCCGCGCTGCATTTTGACAACGCCTATCAGCTGCTTCTGGCGGTCATCCTCTCCGCGCAGTGCACGGATGTGAAGGTGAACATGGTCACGCCTGCACTCTTCGCGGCCTATCCGGACGCGCAGGCGCTCGCCAAAGCGACGCCGGAGGAGGTCGAGCCGTACATCCGCACCTGCGGCCTGTACCACAACAAGGCGAAGAATCTCGTGCTCACAGCGCGCGCGCTGGTGGAGCAGTACGGCGGCGAGGTGCCCGCCGATCACGAAAAGCTGACGAAGCTGCCCGGCGTCGGGCGCAAGACGGCCAATGTGGTCATGAGCTGCGCATTCGGCGCGGACGCCATCGCGGTGGATACGCACGTCTTCCGCGTCACCAACCGCCTCGGCCTGGCCAGCGCGCCGGACGTGCTCAAAACCGAGGAGCAGCTCATGCAGGCCATCCCGAAGGACAAGTGGAGCCGCGCGCACCACTGGCTCATCTTCCACGGACGGCAGGTCTGCGCGGCGCGCAAGCCCGCGTGCGAAGCCTGCACGCTGCGCGCGTGGTGCGACTACGCGAACGGGGAAAAGGAAACAGCGCAAAACGGCTGAAGCCGTGCGCCCGCATGCAAAAGGAGCCCTCCCGAACGGGAAGGCTCCGCTTTTGTGTGCTCAGAGAATCGACAGGATATTGACCGCGCAGATCGCGAGAATGAACACCAGCGCAGCGTTGTACAGCCTGCGCACAGCAGTGTTGCTCATCCGCGCGGCAAAGCGCCGGCCGATCACGCCGCCGAGGATGCCCGCCGCGCACGCGGTGACGAGCATCGAGAGCTGCGGCATCGTGCCGCTGCCCGTGACCAGCGCGGTGACGATGCCCGCCGTCTGCGAGAAGATGATGATGAACAGCGAGTACAGCGCGCCCTCCTTGTGGAGCATGCCGTAGAAGCCCGTCAGGGCCAGCATGTTCAGCGGGCCGCCGCCGATGCCCAGGAACGCAGCCAGCACGCCGAGGATCAGGCCCGCGACGAGGCCCGTCCACGGCGCGCGCGCGGGCGTCTCCTTCTTCTCTCCGCTGCGCAGGGCCGAGACGAGCACCACGAGCATCAGCGCGAAGAGCACGACGTTCTGCACGACCTTGACCTGCCGGTCGGCGGCAAGCATCGCCGTCACCGCGGCGAACGCCGACTTGCCCAGCACGCCGCCCGCCGTGGAGCCGATGGCAAGCGGCACGGCGACGCGCAGGCTGAGCGTCTGGCGATCCTTTTTAAGATAATTCCTGCCGACGCTGAACAGCGACATCGACAGCACCGCAAACGAGGAGATCAGGCTGATCGTGGGCATGCCCAGCGGCAGCGTCATATCGAGCATGGGCTTGATGATGACGCCCCCGCCGATGCCGCTGATCGCGCCGATCATCGTGCTCAGGATGCAGACAAGAAAGCAGACGAATATCATATCATCCCGCCCCACTCAGCACCCGCAGGGATGCGCGGGCGCGTCGTCGCGGTAGTGGCTGTTCTCGGCCGGGTCCTTCATGCACAGGTGCACGGCCGCCGTCGTGAACGTCTTCGGCAGCGCGAGGATGTTCGGATTCGGACCGACGATCTTGCGCTTGGCGTCCTCGAGCGCCTCCTCGACGGTTGCGCGGGTCTTGAGGCCCATGCCGCGGGCGATGCCCGGCTCGCGCGCGCCGACGATGTAGATGGCGCTGGTGTGCATCTCTGCCAGATGGCCGCAGCTCATCATCGAGAAGCCGTGGAACGGATGGAACGCATTGGCGAAGCGGTACTTGCGGATGTACTCCTCGTTGGTGGCGAAGTACTCGCCGTAGCGGTTCATGTCCGGCAGGGTCTGCATATAGTCGTGCTGGAACATGTCATACAGCTCGCGCAGATACGGCCAGCGCTCCTCGTGGAACCAGCCGTCGCAGATGCTCGGCACGATGAACACGCAGTGGTCGGAGAGCACACGCTTATGCCGGATGACCTGGGCGGAGAGCGCCTGCATCATCTGGATGGGATTGGTGCCCATGCCGTTGCCGTAGTGGAAGTTGGTGGGCATGCCGAAGACGACGACGTCGTACTTCTTCTCGGCCCAGTGGACGTAGGTGCGCTTGTCGGCGGTCTTCCAGCTGACGGGCTGCATCTCCTTCGCCCAGCCGGAATTGATCTCGATCTGGCGGGATTTGGTATCGAGCACGGCATCGCAGCAGAAGAACTTCTTGCCCATCTTCTCCTCCATCAGCATGCCCTGACGGTCGAACTTGTCGCGCATCAGGCTGTTGGTGGACACGGGCACGAAGTCCGGGCGGTGCATGACCTGCGGCACGTGGTGCGCCGCGATGCTGCGCCAGTGGGAGATGCCGGTGGCGCAGTGCTTGTAGCCGCCGGAGTAGCCGCCGTAGGGGTTGCCCTGCGTGTGGCCGATGAGCACGGCGACATCCGCGTCATAGACGTACTTGTTCATGATGACGTGGTCGCCCTGATCGGTGTAGCCCAGATCGACGAGGTGGTCGTAGTCCTCGCTGTCGTGGCTGGTGATCTGGCCGGAGTAGTAGAACTCACCAAACAGCTCGTCGCCGAGGATGGTCTTCATCTCCTGCACGGTCGCACGCGGATGCAGGCCGTTGGAGAAGAGCAGCAGCACGTCCTTCTTTTCGACGCCCGCGCTGTAGAGCTCGTCGAGGCACGCGCGGATGGCGACCTTGCGGTGGCTGGTCGGCTGGTTGCCGCCCTTGACGATGTCCGGGATGACGATGACGACGGTGCTGCCCTTGTGCGCCAGCTCGGCGAGGGGCTCCATGCCGATGGGATGGCGGATGGAATCGAGCGTCGCCTTGTACAGGCTGTCCCAGTCCTGCGGCAGGCACTCGGGATCGGGCACGGTCTCGCCCGGGATGAAGATGTCGGTATTGTCCGGCAGGTTGGCGCTCATGAAGCCGTTGCCGTATTCAAAATCAAGTTTCATGCCGTTCTTCTCCTTGATGTGTTCTTCGGGTATGCGCGACGTTGGGGGCAGGAACGTTGGGACTGCCGTCCCAAACCCTGCTCAGGGGCGCTGCCCCTGAACCCCGCAAGGGGCTTAGCCCCTTGACCCTTCCCCGCTTCGCGCCTGATGCGATGCGTTTATAGACGATTCGGGTATGCGGAAATCCGCCGTCAGGTATCGCTTCGCTCCCTGACTGCTTTCTTCTTGGATCGCTTCGCGATGAGGGACGTTGGGGGATTTCATCCCCCAAACCCCTGGCCTGGGGACATTGTCCCCAGACCCCTTCCCCGCTTCGCGCGGTTTCAAGCCGTCCGGCGAAAACTCGCCCTTATTTTCCCAGATACGTCCGGATGATCTCGATGTACTCGTCCGGATAGAAGCCGATTTCGCCGGTGAACCGCGTCAGCGCGATCAGGCCGCCGTCGATCTCCGCGATCGAGGCGAGCATCTGCGCGTTGTCCTTCTTGAGCCCGCCGCCGTAGACCACCGGCAGACCGCCCGTGCGCTCCTTCACAAAGCGCGCGATCTTCTCGATGTACGGCTTGTCCGCGGGCGTCTTGCCCGGACCGATCGACCAGACCGGCTCGTAGGCGATGACCACACGGCTCATATCGACGCCCTCAAGGCCGATCTCCAGCTGCTCGCCGAGCACCTCCTGCCAGGCCTCCTGCTCCTCGCTCTTCTCGCCGATGCAGTAGAGCACGGACAGCCCCGCCTCCTGTGCCGCCTTGATCTCGGCGTTCAGAATCCGGTTCGTCGCGGAGGCCGCCTCCGCCGGATCGACGCCCGCCTCCCCGAGGATGCCGCGCTTGTCGTTTCGCTCCTCACAGTGGCCGATGAGCGTCGATTCGCAGCCCATCTCGCGCACGGCGTTGCCCGTGCGGTTCGTGGTGAACGCGCCGAAGTTGCCGCCCTTCGCGGTGTCCGCGCGGTAGACGCCCTGGCTGCCCAGCTTCACCGGGCTGTCCGCCGTGCGCGCCGCCGCTGCGGCGATCAGGTGCGCCTCGGGCATGTACATGACGAACTCTGCCTCTGGGAACGCGCGCAGCTGCTCCTGCGTCTGCTCGACGATCGTGCGGCCCCAGTCGCGCATCGGGGCGAGGCGGTTCACGCCACCGTGCTCGGGCGAGATGTCAAACCGCTTGAGGTTCAGAAAGATGTGCTTCATCAGATTCCCTCCTTTTTGTAGCGGTCGGCCATCTGCTCGCAGGTCACCGGCTCGATGAGGTGGCTCTTGCGGTAGCTGCCGAACTGCACCAGCAGCGGCGCGACGGACTCGATGACGCCGTCCTGCATGCAGCGGTCGATGCGCGCGACGTCCTCGTCGGCGATCCTGCCGTACATGATCGCGTCCATGATGCTGCCGACGTAGTTGCGCGGATCGAAGTTCTTGGGCTTGGCCACCATGTCGCGGTAGAGCTGGCCGATGGACGGGCTGTTCCTCAGCTCCGGATGGTCGCGGAACAGCTCCATGATGTTGCGCGTGCAGGCGAGGCGGATGTCGGTATCCACGTTGATCTTGTTGATGCCAGCCTTCGCGACGTCCACCAGCTGGGCGACCTCGATGCCGTAGGCGTTCTCGAGCTGGCCGCCCATTGCGTTGATCTGCTGCACATACTCCTGCGGCACGGTGGAGGAGCCGTGGCTGACGAGGAAGCCGTCGATGCCTTCGTGCATCATGCACTCCTTGATGGCGATGGCGATCTCGCGGCGGATCTTCGTGTCCTTGCCCTTGTTGGCGCCGTGGCAGGTGCCGTAGCTGATGGCCAGCGCGTCGCAGCCGGTCTTTTTGAAGAAGTCGAGCGCCTGCATGGGGTTGGTGTAGGTGGAGGTCGCGCTGAAGACGTGGTCCTCCACGCCCGCCAGCACGCCCAACTCGCCCTCGACGGTCACGCCGTAGGGGTGCGCGTATTTGACGACCTCGCGGGTCAGCTCCACGTTCTGCTCGTAGGGCAGGCTGCTGCCGTCGATCATGACGGAGGTGTAGCCGCCGTCGATGCAGGCCCTGACGGTCTCCAGGCTCTTGCCGTGGTCAAGGTGCAGCGCAACGGGCACCTTGCTGTCCGCGCCGAATTTCTTCACCGCGTCGCCGATGTTCTTCGCGCCCGCGCGCTTGGCCTCCGCGGAGCCGTGCATGAAGTCGAGATCGCCGCCCATAAAGGCGTTGCTCGCCTCCGCGCCCTGCAGAATCGCGCCGGAGCGCAGCAGCTCGTGGATGCGCACAGCCGCCTCGATCTGGCCGACGCTGTTCATGTTGAA
>CAMENN010000004.1 GCA_945928315.1 uncultured Clostridia bacterium | reverse complement strand
GCTGGAGGCGAAGGAAGGCATAAAAAAACTGCTGGCTGATGTTGCCAGCAAGTATAAGGCGTAACTGATTCGTTTACAAAGGCGTGGAAAAGTCGATTCTTTGTTGAGCAAATCAGGCTGTTTATTTATTCATATTGTGTGCCGAAGTCACCAGTATTGCTGGGGACTTCGTTCGTTGGTAAGGATGAGGTCCCCGGTCCGAATCCGGGTATCAGCTCCATAAAATCACCTTCCGATATAGACGCGGAGGGTGATTTTTTTGTGTCCTGACTGGATTTTTCGGGCTTCGCCCTTTGAAGCCTGAGATCGTAACCCTGAACTGCATCTCTGCTGATTTGATGAATAGGCATCGATTGGCGGCTGTCCTGCTAACGATCCTGTTCATTTTGGTCAGCCTGTGACTGTCGCGTTCGGCCCGGCATGGGCCGTCTGAAGGAGCAGCGTCTTCAGAATCTGTGCACCGTCATTGGGGCTGTCTGTATGGCGGAGTTTCTCTTCAAGCGATCGAGCCGCGCAAAGCTCCGGCTCTTCAATCGGTGCTGACGTTCCGCAATCCAAAAAGCGGAGACCGGCGTTGCCCGGTCCCCGTCGGAACTCACAGAATCCCCAGCGTGCGGAAGAAGGTGAAGGGTTGTCCCTCGGCGTCCAGCGCGAGCAGCTGCGAAACGGTCTGCGCGCAGGCGGCATCATCGCCGAGGCCCCTTTCGGCCAGCGCCTTGATGAGCAGGGCGGGGATGCTGTTCTGCCGCTCGATGTCGCTCTCAAAGGGCAGCGGGGATGGCATACCGACGCCGAAGTAGCCGTACTTCTTCCGGTTGGCCAGACGGGTTTCGGCATCCGCGAGCATCGCGCGGTAGAGCGAGCGCGCTTTCTCCTGCCGGCCGAGCTTCTCGAGAGACTTGCCCGCGAAGAAGCTGATCTCGCTGATGTGGCTGGGCTGGTTGGCCGCTTCCAGCCATTCGGCCCTTGCGCCCTCGCTGTCGCCCTGCGCTTCCAGAAGCAGGCCGGTGTAGTAGTGGATCTGCCCCTCCTGCGCGCTGTAATGGCGGCCCTCGCCGTAGTTGGCCGGGAAGACGAGCGCCTCGCGGAACCAGCCAAGCGCCTGCGCCGCGTCCTGCTCCCGCATGGCCTTGCAGCCCAGCAGCGTGTACAGCCAGCCGTGCAGGCGGGTCAGCTTGCCCTCGCCGCCCTCGTAGATGTTGAAGCGGCGGCTCGCGAGCAGCGCGCGGGCCCTGTCGTACTGGCCCAGCTGCACGCAGAGGATGATCATGTCGAGCGCGCAGTCGTCGCGCTGCATGGCCAGCGCCTGATGGCTCTCCAGAAACGCCAGCCTCTCCGTAAGGGGCATCTGAATGTTCTTGTAGAGCTGCAGCAGCTCATAGACGATGCGGGCGTTGTCGGGCGCGAGCGCCAGCGCCTTTTCCAGGCACGCGCGCGCCTGCTCCCGCTCGCCGAAGTGGTCGAACAGCGCCTGCGCCAGATTGCGCCAGGTGAAGGCGTAGCCGGGGTTCAGCTGCGCACTGCGCTCCCACGCTTCGCGCGCCGCGGCGTAGTTCATGCGGTCGTAGTACAGGCAGCCCAGCAGGTACTGCGCCTGCCAGTCCCCGCCAAAGCGCCGGAGAATCGCGATGTCCTCGAGGCGGTTTGGGAAGCAGAGGGCCATGCTGCCCGCCTGCGCCGCCCCGCCGGTGACGGCGGCCTGATAGTAGCAGATCATCTGGTCGGGCGCTGTGCAGGTGCCCAGCACGCGGGCGGCTTCCTGATCAAGCCCCGCGCGCATGAAGTCGAGCGCGACGTCGATGACATCCTGAGGACGGCCGCGCACGAACGCCTCGACCTCGCGGCCATCCAGCAGCCACAGCGCGTAGCGGGCGAAGGTGTCCTGCGGGGACAGCTTCAGCACGTCCCAAAGCGCCTGCGTGTCGCCGGTCAGGTAGCCGAGCAGCGTGCGCGCCGCCAGATGGTGCGCGTTGGTCACCAGCGCCTGCGTCAGGTGCTCCACGGCCAGCGCGCGGTCGCCGCGGGCGCAGTCGATGCAGCCCATCTCGAACAGGCACGCGCTGCGCCAGCCGAACTGCCACGAGGCGTCCGCGTACAGCGCATACGCCGCGTCGAGGTTCCCGCACAGCCGCTCGAGCCGTGCCTTCTGATAGATCGCCTCCGGGTCGGCCGGGTTGTCGTTGCGCAGCTTGAGGCGGGCGATGGCCCGGTCAAGATACGTCCGGGCAGCGTCAAAGTCGCCCTTCTCGATCATCGAGCGGCCCATGGCCAGATTGCAGCGCAGGTCCTTGGGATCGCGCCGCAGGGCCTCCATGTAGTAGTCCTCCGGCACGTAGGTGTGGTGCTTGTACTGCTCCAGATGCGCGCCGTGCAGATACAGCTCCTCCAAACTCTCCACCTGTGCGGGCTCCGGCGGGATGGTGCGCGCCTCGGGCTTCGGCTTTTTGCCCTTCTCCGTGGGCTGATACGCGACGAGGCAGCGCCCGGCGCCGTCCGTCAGCTCGACCCGGATGTCCGTCTCGCGCACGCCCTGCGGCACCGGCACCGTGCGCAGCACCGGGTGGTCCGGATCGACGCTCACCGTCTCGCACAGCAGCGCCTGCCCGCCCGCGCGGATGCTCAGCTGCGCGCCCTCCCGGCGGGAGGTCGTGATGCAGCCCACCGTGAGCGTGTCCCCGTCCATGCGGAAGGAGAGCGCCGCCTCGCGGGTCGCGTTGGCCGTGGGGCCGATGCCGCGGGTGGGATACCAGACCTGCGTGAAGGTCTTCGTCTCGCCCGGCATGATGTAGGTGAAGTCCGGCTGGTTGTCCGTGAACACGCCCGTCATCAGCTCGATGTAGCGGTCGTCGTTGTCCGTCAGGTTGGCGCACCAGGCGCGGCCGAAGTCGCCGTCGCCCCACGTCCACATCTTCTTGCCGACGGAGTAGTGGTGATCCGCCACGGTGACCGTGCCCGCGTCCGCCGCGAAGTCGTAGCCGCCGAGGAAGTCCATGTCGCTCTGCCCGCGCATGACCATGACCGAGGTGGGCAGCTTGACATTTTGGAACCACGTGGCGTCGGTGCCCTCGCCGTAGTCAAACGGGCGGGCCGTCTCAAAAACGCCCTTCATCACGGGGAAGGAGATCACCGCGCGGCGGTCGTGGTCGTTGCCCCATTCCACATCCGGCGGGAAGGTGGCCTTGTAATCCTTATGGACGCGCACGGCCAGGTTGTTCCACCACATGAACGGCAGGGGCGCGTCCGTGCGGTTGCACACGACGGCCTTCGCCTCCACCACGGAGGAGCCGGGGTAGACCGTGATGCCGACCGCGGCGCGCATCCTGTGGAAGGGCTCCGCCTCGCCCATCCAGCAGGTCTTCGAGCCGTCCGGATTCTCCTGCAGCGTGGCCTCGGTGGGCATGAACGTGGTGGGCCGGTGATGCTGCGGCCAGTTGAACTCCACGCCGCCGGAGACCCACGGGCCCGCCAGGCCGACCATGGCCGGCTTGATGCAGATGTTCTTGTAGATGAACTCGTAGCCGTTGCTCTTCTGCGTGGCGCCATGGATTTTTCCGCCCAGCTCCGGCAGCAGCTCCACCTCGATGTACTCGTTTTGCAGGGTGACCATGTCGTAGGCCTTATCGACCGGCGTGTTGCTCAGCCGGTCCGTGTACGGGATGGGGTAGACCCGGCCGGTCGCGCCCTGATACGCCTTCTTTTCCAGAAAGAACGGCAGCTCGTTCGGCGCCGCCGGCACATACGTCGGCAGCACCCGCTTTTCGCGCTTCATTTCAACCATGATACAGGCTCCTTTCGGCTCGCTTTTCGTGCCTTCATTGTATCACGGCGCTTCGGGGCGGGGCTATCACAAAACAATGCACTTGGACAAAACGATCCTGATTATCTTGACATCCGCCGCCCCTGTGCTACACTGTATCCAGGAAAGGAGAAGGGGGGAAGGCAGCCATGGAGAACACCGTGATCAGCAGAATCGTGCTGGCCCATCATTTCGTATCGCCTCCGGGGTGGTGCAGTCAGGACTACGCCCGGGTGCGCCTGTTTTCCGGGATCGTCTACGTGCTGGAGGGGAGCGCGGCGTACATCATGGCGGACGGAAAGCGCTTCACCGTGCGCAAGGGGGAGGCGCTGTATATCCCCAAGGGGAGCATGTACACCACGCAGTGCGGCGAATCGGAGGGCTTCATCCACATGACGGTCAACTTTGAGCTGCTGGGCGGGCGGGAGTTCTATCCGACGCTGGCCCGCAAGAAGCTCAGCCATCCGATTCACTTCGAGCAGCTGTTCACAAGGCTTGTCCACTACTGGACGGTCCGGCACCCCTACTACCATGAACGATGCATCGGCATGCTCTACGAGCTGGCGTACGTCCTGCTCAAGGAGCTCACGCAGCCCGGCGGCCCCTATCTGGACAGGGTGCGCCCCGCCCGCGTGTATCTAGACGAGCACTTTCAGGAGGACTTCGAGCTCACGCAGCTGGCGGGGCTGTGCGGCCTGTCGGAGCCGTACTTCCGCCGCCTGTTCCAGCGGGTCTTTCACGAGACCCCGGCAGAATACCGTCGACGGCTGCGCATCGCCTATGCGGAGGACCTGCTGCTCAGCGGCAGCTGCAGCGTCACGCAGGCCGCGCAGCTGTGCGGCTATTCCGATCCGGCGTATTTCAGCCGGGTCTTCCGCAGGACCACGGGCGTCAGTCCGGTGCAATACATTGAGGAGCACCTGAGGCCGGGAACGACGTGACGAGACAGATCACGCGGCCTCTCCCGCCCAATGGGTGCGGCAGGCTCCGGTCCCTCTGACCCCACTTCGCTTCGCGCTGTATACAGCATTCAGGCGCAAAGTGGGATCACTCCGCATACCTTTGCAGGTGCTGCACCAGCCGGGGCAGCACCGGGTTGGGGTTGCTTCTGCCCCAAATGACCGTGATCTCCTCGACCTCGTTTTCCCCTTCCAGCGGGATGAACACCAAATTGTCTGCATTGGAGAGCTTGTTGGTGCAGTAGTCCGGCAGAATGGAGACGCCCTCCTCGGCGGCAACCATGATCAGGATGCTCTCCGTGTCCGAGGAGCGGAAGATGATGTTGGGCTTGAACTCCGCCGCCTGATACAGGTTCATGAAGAAGGCGTCGCCATAGGAATCCCGGGCGTCCGAGGGCGACATGTAGAGGAGCTTTTCATCCTTCAGCTCCCTGCGGGACAGGGACGGACGCCCGGCGAGGGGATGGCTGGGGTACAGCGCCACCACCAGCCGGGCGCTGGCCATGTGAAAGGCGCCAAAGGCCGGGTTGGCCGCCAGGTTGGTGCTGTCCCAGGTGACGATGAGGTCGAGATCCTGATTGCCCAGGGACGCGGCCAGGGCGTCCGTGGAGCTGCGGTACAGGCTCAGCAGGACGTTGGGATACTGCTTGTGGAAGGAGCGCAGAAGGTTCGACAGGTTGCTGCGCTCATAGCCCCGGACATAGCCGATGCGCAGGGTGCCCTCCATTCCCGTGGAGGCATCCTTGATGTGCTCCAGGGAGACGTCGATCCGCTCCAGAATCGCACGGGCATCCAGCAGAAAGGCCGTTCCCGCCGGGGTCAGGGACACCGGGCGGGTGCTGCGGTCAAACAGGGGGGTTCCGACCGTCTCCTCCAGGGCGCGGATCTGCTGGGTCATGGCGGTCTGCGTGATGTAAAACTGCTCCGCCGCCCGGGTGAAGCTGCGGAGCCTTGCGGCGGCAACGAAATAGCGAAGCTGCGTGGTTGTCATGGCGTCCTCCGTATCATCAGGTTAACCTTATGTTATCATGCGAAACCGGCCGTTGTAAAGCCGGTTTTTCCCATTATAATGAAAGAAAATACTTTGAATCGAGGAACACACCATGAGACACATCCGTCGCGCCCCGCGAAAACGCCTCAAAAAGACCGGCAGAAGGGTGGCGGGCTGACATGAGCAGAGAAAAGATCGGCTCCCGGCTGGGCTTCATCATGCTGAGCGCAGGCTGCGCCATCGGCTGCGGAAACGTCTGGAAGTTCCCGTGGATGGTGGGGCAGAACGGCGGCGGCGCGTTTGTGCTGCTGTATGCCGTCTGCCTGCTGCTTCTGGGCATTCCGGTGATGACCATGGAGTTTGCCATCGGCCGGGCGGCCCAGGCGAGCCCCGTGCGGATGTATCAGACCCTGACCCCCGGGAAGCGGGCATGGCGTCTCCACGGCTATGTGGCCTTCTTCGGCAACATCTGCCTCATGGCGTTTTACACCGTGGTCACGGGCTGGATGATGCACTATGCGGTTTCCTTCCTGCTGGGCCGTTACGGGAGCCTCAGCTTCGCCGGGATGACGTCCAGCCCCGTCCTCTGCGCGGGGTATATGCTCTTTGCCGTGGCGCTGGGCTTCTTCATCCTCACCTTCCAGCTCCAAAAGGGGCTGGAGGCCGTCACAAAGGTGATGCTCTCCGCCCTGCTCGTGCTGATGGTGGTGCTGGCGGTGAAAGCCGCGACGCTTCCCGGCGCGGCGGAGGGGCTTCGGTTCTACCTGGTTCCGGACCTTCACAAAATCACCCCCGGCGTGATCGCGGCCGCCATGAACCAGGCGTTCTTCACGCTGTCCATCGGCATCGGCGCCATCGCCATCTTCGGCAGCTACATCGACAAGAGCCGCACCCTCATGGGCGAAAGCCTCCACGTCATCCTGCTGGACACCTTTGTCGCCGTCGTGGCGGGCCTCATCATCTTCCCCGCCTGCGCCACCTACGGCATGGAGGTGACCGCCGGGCCCTCCCTGCTGTTTGATACCATGGCGACGGTCTTTCGGAACATGGCCGGCGGCAGAATCTGGGGCACGCTGTTCTTCCTCTTCATGGTCTTTGCCGCCTTCTCCACGGAGCTCGCGGTATGCGAGAACATCCTCGCCTGCGTCCGGGAGATGACCGGTTGGTCGCGCAGGAAGGGCAGCCTCGTCTGCGGGGTGGGCATCGCCCTGATTTCCCTGACCACCGCGCTGGGCTTCAGCGTGATTCCCTTCCATCCCTTCGGGCCGGATTCCGTCTTTCTGGATTTCTGGGATGGCCTGGTCAGCACCCATCTGCTGCCGCTGGGCGCGCTGGTGTTCACGCTGTACTGCGTCAGCGGCCGCCTCGGCTGGGGCTGGGACGCGTTTGTGGCGGAGGCCAACGCCGGCAGAGGTCTGCGGGTCAGGGGCTGGATGCGCCCCGTCTTCACGTTCGTCGTACCGGCCTGCATTGTCCTGATCTATGTCATGGGCATTGTGTGAGCGCTGACGGGGATTGGCGGAGTGCGCAGCTTCAGATTCAAAGCGCAATATGAAACGGCACCCGGGCACCGGGCGCCGTTTTTCCTGTACGCAGCCTTCGCTCGCCACGGATTGCTGCGGAAAAGGCGCATGGATGCTGAAGCCATGATTCCGTCATCCGTCATGCCCCTGATGGCCGGCGCCGTTTCTGCCGTCGTCCGCGGGCCGGGCCGTATCCGGCGGGAGCGCCTGCGCCTGCCCGTTTCCCAGGCTGTCGCGGATGTATTCCGTGGGCGTCATGCCGAAGTGCTGCCGGAAGACGCGGCAGAAGTAATAGGCGTTGCTGTACCCCAGCATTTCGGCGACGGCGCCCACGCGGAAGGTGGAATAGCGCAGAAGCTCCAGCGCGTGCGTCATTTTGAGCCTGGTGATGTATCGGGTCACCGTTGTGTGCAGGTGCTTCCCAAACAGGCGCATGATGTACTGCCGCGACAGATGAAACGTATCGCTGAGATCGGAAAGCGTCAGCGTTTCGGCGTAATGCTCGTGAATGTGGTGCAGCATACGCGAGAGCACCGGCGGATAACCGCCCGCGCCGGTTTGCCCGCTGCACACATCCAGCAGGCTGAGGATCTCCGCCAGATGCAGGTCCACGCGCAGCTTGCGGCTCGCATTCATGCCGCAGCGGAGCACGTCGCACTCCGTCAGCATGGCCCGGATTTTCTCCTGCCCGCCCGTCAGCCTGCCCGATTCCGGCAGATACAGCACATGCTCCCGCTCCGATACGGGGAGCATATAGGGAAATCCGCCCGGACCGATCCATTCGCCCTCATCCGCCGCCTGAACGCGGCGCATGGGCTCCTCCATCAGAAAATGGATGAACGTATACTGGCAGCCCTGGCGGCTGTTTGCACGGTATCCCTCGCCGGGCAGCATCAGCAGCCATCCGCCGCTGCCGAGCACATGCCGGTTTTCTCCCACATCAAAAACCATATCGCCGCCGTGCACCAGAATCAGCATGTGCACGTCAAGGCGCGCCAGGCGGTTTTGCCAGCCCACGGGCTGGGCAACCTGTCCCATCATGGTGACGCGCGGCATATGGCGCAGATCGGCTCTGAGCATGGCTTCTCCCTCCTGTTTCATATTGTACTACAAAGGCATGTCCCTGTCCATTTTCCTCCCGCGTGCGGAGGATTATAATCAGATCAACCGATTCAATCCGGAATGCTTCGAGGAGGACAGCCATGTATACCATCAGCAACAGTTTCATTTCCCTGACCGTGGACGGTCAGGCGCGCCTGACTGCGCTGCAGAACCTTCGCACGGGCAAAGGGAACATCATCAGCAGGCCGGTTTCGCTGTTTCGGGCCGTGCTGATCAACGGGGAGAACTGGGAGGACGTGGCCTTTGCCGGGGATGCGCACCTGTGCATCGCCGCCCAGGGGAATACGATGACGGTGCGGGCCGACCGCCTGACCACCCGCATGGGCACACAGGAGATCCTTCTGACGCTGACGCTGCGCCTGGATGGCGAAAAGGTGCGCTTCGGTGCGGAGATCGAAAACCGCTCCGAAGCGATTGTGAACGATTTCTACTATCCCTGCATCGGCGCCATCAAAACGCTGGGAGAGGGCAGGCCGGGGCTGCTGTATCCGAACAACTACGGCGAGTACCACGCCGACATCATCGACGAGCTGTCCGCCCGGCAGACGTGGGACGGCCAGTGCGAGCTGACGACGCCCTATCCCTACACGCTGAGCATGCAGTGGATGACCCTGATCGACGGGGAGCAGTGCCTGTATCTGGCCGGACACGACAGCCGGTTCTACGCGAGCTCCCTGCGCGCCGTGGGAGGAGAAGAGCGCGATGTGACGCTGGAAATGGGCAAGATGGCCTATGTGGAGCCGGGAGAAACGTGGACCTGTCCGGAGTACGTGCTGTGGCTGTATGAGGGCGCATGGCAGCAGGGCGCCGATGAGTACCGCGACTGGGCTACCACATGGCGCAGACCCGTGACGCCCAGACGCTGGATGCAGGACATGAACGGCTATTTCCTGGTCATCAACCGCCAGCAGTTCGGCGATACGCTCTGGCCCTATGAGGAGATTCCGGCGCTGTATGATCTGGCGCAGGAGCACGGCTGCGATGCGCTCGGCCTGTTTGGCTGGTTTGAAAGCGGCCACGACAACCGGTATCCCGATCTGGAAGTCAGCGCGTCCATGGGCGGCGAAGAGCTGCTCAGGGAAGGCATCCGGGCGGTGCAGGACAGGGGCGGCCATGTGACGCTGTATGTTCAGGGGCATCTGATCGACATGGGGACCCGGTTCTACCGCAGCGGCGGTCAGGCCATGGAGGGCAAATCGCGCTGGGGCACGCCGTACTATGAGCAGTACAGCAAGTATGCTGAAAGCGACTTCCTCCGGTTCTATTCCCGCAAGATCTTCGTCACCGTCTGTCCGTGGTGCAGGGACTGGCATGCGCTGATGGCCGAGCGCGCGCAGTGGGTGCGCTCCTTCGGCGCGGACGGCATTCTGTACGACCAGATCGGCGGCATCAACCCGACGCCCTGCTTTGACAAAACGCATGGACACAGCAAGCCCTCGCTGTCCTATACGCAGGGGCGGCTGAAGCTGCTGCCCGCCATCCGGGAGAGCGTGGACCGGCACAGCGGGTATGCCTTCATGACGGAAACGATCACGGACGTCTATTCGCAGTATATCGACTGCATCCACGGCATCGGCAGCTGGAGCGGCGCAAAGGCCGAGCGCGCGGACTTTCTCGCCCACAGGCATCCCGCGGTGTTCAACGCGCCCGAGATGTTCCGCCACACGTTCCCGGAAACCATTTCCACGCTGCGCAACGCCCGCCCCTATCTGGATCCCCGCATGGACAACTATGCGCTCTGCTACGGCTTCCGCTTTGAGGTGGAGCTGCGCTATCTGAAGGACAGGCAGTTCGTGGAGGAAAACCGGCATCCCGAATGGAAGGCCTATGCCCGGGCCGTCTGCGCTCTGCGCAGAAAGCACGCCTCGCTGCTGCTGAACGGCCGCTACCGCTGCGATCCGTCCATCACAAGGGCCAACCCGGCGCTGCTCCACGGGGTCTTTACCGACGGGGACGCGGCCTGCATCGTGCTGTGGAACGATACGGACGAGGCGCAGCCCGTTCACGCCGGGAAGTACGCGGTCACGCGCTGGGAGACGCCAGATGAGGAGGGCGAGGGTATGCCGAAGCACGTCGCGCCGAACTCCGTCGTGGTGCTGTTTTGCTGAGAATGGGCTTTTGCACCGTCTGCCCGCGAGATGCTCGTGACGTAAACGGAGTTAGCAGAACGCCAGTCAGGCACAGATGCCGTATTCCTGGGCAGGCGGCGGATTACCCCTGCACGGCGATCACCTGCACGTCAACGTCAACGCCGGCGGCGGCAAGGCGATGGGGGTCCGAATCGGTGATGACGGCAGTCAGATGGCTGACCGGCAGTACGTTCACGGGAGCGGCAAGCCCGACCTTATCCTGCGTGCACAGCAGATAGCTGCGCTCTGCCTGACGCGCGGCGGCGGTAAGCAGCGCGCAGGTTTTCAGTGAGCGCGAGGTGCTCATGCCGCCCGATAGCCCCGCGCAGCTGAAGAAGGCCGCAGCGTAATTGAACGACGAGGCGATGGACAGCGTGCTTTGGTCGATGACGGAGAGGTTGCTGGCGTTCAGCGTGCCGCTGCAGCAGATGATGTTCTGCCGCCCCTCCGGCAGCGCGAGGATGAGCTGCAGGTTGTTGGTGACGATGGTGAGGGGACGGCGGTTTCGGATGAAGCCTGCCATGCACAGCGACAGGCGCGAGGCGTCCATGAAGATGACGTCACCGTCGCGCACGAACGAGGCGGCCCGCGCGGCGATGGCCCGCTGCGCCGGGGTGAAGTCGAGCGGCTGATTGTGCACGATGCGCTCGTTTTCCTCGGCGGAGGTCATTGCGGCCGCACCCCCGCGCGTCCTGACCAGATAGCCGCTGCGGCTCATTTGTGCCAGATCACGGCGCAGTGTGGACGGGCTGACGAACAGCTTCTCGCACAGCGCCTCCACGCTCATGTAGCGCTGCTGACCGAGCAGCGCGAGAATCTGCTCAAAGCGGTCGCTTCTGCTCATCGGGCGCCTCCTGCGTGTCGAGGGGAAGAACATTCGTGCAGATGCCTGCAAGTCGCTCAGGCGCGTCGGTGACCACCCATTTCATCCGGCTGACGGGCGCGATGTTGAACGGACGGCGCAGGCCGATCTTGCTGGAATCGCACAGGAGCACCGTCGCCTCGCTGCGCTCCATGGCGGCCTGCCGGACGGCGACACTGTGCTCGAGTGTCTCCGCAGCATAGCCGTCCGGCGTGATGGCGACGCTGGAGATCATCGCCAGATCAAAGTTGTAGGCCTGCAGTGCGCGCACGGCAAGCGGGCCGTAAAACGCGTGCGACGGCGCGAAGTAGGAGCCGCCGGTCAGGATGAGCCGGTGGCGGGAATCGCGCATGAGAGTGAGGAGCAGCAGGCTGTTGGTCACAATCGTCAGGTTGCTGCGTGCCTCCAGAAAGTTGATCAGGCTCAGCGCGGTGCTGGAGGAGTCGATGAAGATCAGGCTGTCGCTCTGAATCAGCCGGCTGGCGACGGCGGCGATGCGCTCCTTCTCCCGCGCGTGAACTGCGGCGCGGAAGTGAACGGATGCCTCCGTGTGGTGCTCCTGATAGGGCACGGCGCCGTTGCGATTGCGCAGCACGAGCCGCGCCTGCACGAGGTGCTGCAGGTCGCGGCGGATGGTGGCGGGGCTGACGCCAAAGGTCTCGCACATCTGCGGCACGGTCATGAAGCCCTTGCTGCGGATGAGCGCAACCATGCTGTCCAGCCGTTCCTGACGGAGCATGCAGAACCCTCCCCTGCTGAAAGTGCGCATGATTGATGATCAAAAACGATCATAAAATGGTCTGAACACATTGATTATAGGACGGATACTGGATAAAATCAACGAAAATTTGCGTATAAATGATTATTTATCGATATAACGCGCACGTATTGTCATCTGCGGGCTGTTCTGATATGCTGAATGCAGCAAGACCGGCGGGAGATTGCCGGTTAACAATGAGAAAGAGGTGCCATCGTCATGAAGAAACTGCTTGCCATCGCATTGAGCTTGTGCCTCCTGTGCGCCTGCACGCTGGCGATCGCCGAGGAAGTGTCCCAGCCGTCCGGCTATCCCGGCGGCGTGATCACGTGGATCGTGCCCTCCTCCGCGGGCGGTGCGACGGATACCTTCACCCGTGCGCTGGGCAACGCGCAGCTGGGCGGCAATGTGGTCGTGGAGAACATCTCCGGCGGCGGACAGTCCATCGGTATGTCCGAGTGCGTCAACCGTCCGGCGGACGGCCGCTGCCTGATCACCCTGAGCACCACCGGCCTGATCACCATGCCGCTGACCTCCGAGGTGATCTACAGCGCCGAGGACTTCCGCTACCTGACCAAGCTGGCGAACGACAGCGTGGGCGTGGTGGTGGCCCGCCCGGATTCCGAGCTTAAGACGGCTGACCAGATCTGGGAGCTGATCAACAGCGGCGAACCCTATCAGGTGGGCGTCAGCTCCATCGGCGGCCATTCCCACATCGAGTTCTGCCATGCGCTGATGCAGCTGGGCGTGTATGACAATGCGACGTTCGTCGTCTACAGCGGCTCCAACGGCGTCATGCAGGCCGTGCTCAGCGGCGAAGTACAGTTCGGCTTGATGGACGACAACATCATCGTTCCGTATGTGAACAGTGGCGAGCTTGCCGCGCTGATGACCCTGTACGCCCAGCGCACGCCGCTGCTGCCCGAGGTCAAGGCCATTGCCGAGTACGGTGTCACCGGCCTGGAGCCGCTGGCGGGCGTGAAGATCGCGGCGATCCGCAAGGACGTGCCGGATGACGTCGCGGAGTGGATTAAGCAGCAGATCAACAAGACCATTCTCTCCGATGAGTATCAGGCGTTCCTGGTCAGCTCGGGTGCGGGCGCGATGACCGAGATCCCCACCGAGGAGGAAATTACGCAGTGGGTTGCCGACGCGACGGCTACGTGGGATGCCGTGCTGACGCAGGCCGGCCTCAAGTAAGGCGGAAAGGCATGCGGGGAGCCCTTGGGCTCCCCTTTCTTTTCAACAGGAGGGATGAGTGAATGACCAAGGCGCAATACCGAAAGGCCCGCGAGGAGCTGCTGGTGATGCTCGTCTGCACGGCGCTGGTCGCGCTGCTGATGCTCTATGTGATTCCGGTGCTCATCAGGGTTCCCGCTGCGGCGCTCAAGGATGATTCCTTTACGCCGCGCACCTTTCCGTATTTTCTGGGCACCATCATGGCGATCTGTGTGCTGATTGGCGACGTCAAAACCGGTGTGGAGTTTGTGCGTGCGCGCAGGGAGGCCCTTGCCTGCGGCTGCCTGAAGGAGGCGGAGCCGAAAAAGACGCTGCACGATCGAATCACGGGATTCATCCCGTGGATTGTCTACGCCCTGGTCGTGCTTTATGGCGTGGGGATTACCCGGATCGGCTTCGTCATCCCCACGGTGCTGATGATTCCGGTGGTGCTGCTCCTGCTGCGCTGCCGCAAGTGGCGGTATTATCTCTATGTCTATCTGTTTGCAGGCGGCATCTGGGTGGTTTTCCGCTATGTGCTGCACGTGCAGCTGCCATAAGGAGGCGGAGACATGCTTGGACAAATCATTTCACAGGCGTTGACCCTGCATAACGTACTGATCATGAATCTGGGCATCACGCTGGGCATTGTCATCGGCGCGATGCCGGGCCTGAGCCTGACCTTTGCGGTTACGGTGGTGCTCACGTTGACCTACGGCATGGATTCCATGGCGGGCATGTACCTGCTGCTGGGCACATATGTGGGCGGCATGTACGGCGGCTCGATCACTGCGATTCTGATCAACACGCCGGGCACATCGAATGCCGCTGCGACCGTCTTTGACGGATATCCCCTGGCGCAACAGGGCCGGGCGGGCGATGCACTGCGCGCCGCGCTGCTCGCCTCGACCATCGGCGGCATGTTCAGCGCGATTGTGCTGCTGTTTCTCGCGCCGCAGGTGGCGAAGGTCGTGCTGCTCATCGGTTCGCCAGAGTATTTCGCGCTGTGCGTGTTCGGCATGCTCGCAGCCATAAGCACGGCGGGCAAGAACAAGCTCAAGGGACTCATATCCGCCGCGCTGGGCCTGCTGATGTCCACCGTGGGCCTCGATCACATTTACGGCTCCCAGCGTCTGATGTTCGGCAATTACAAGCTGATGGGCGGTCTCAAGGTATCCACCTGCATGCTGGGTGCATATGCGCTGACGCAGGTGCTGTTCATGGCGAAGAATGTATACAGCGCCCATCGGGACGAGCGGGCGCAGCAGGTCAAATACGTCAAATCGACGCTGCGCCTGCGCGACATGCTCAAGTACTGGAAGACGCTGCTGCGCTCCTCGCTGATCGGTACGGTCATCGGCGCGATTCCGGGCACGGGCGGTGCGACGTCGGCCATGTTCTGCTATAACGAGGCGCGCCGCGCCTCACCGAACGCGGAAAACTTCGGCAAGGGCGAAATTGAGGGTGTCGTGGCTGCGGAGTGCGGCAACAACGCCGTCACCGGCGCGACGATGATTCCGATGCTCACGCTGGGCATCCCCGGCGACAGCCTGACAGCCATTATGCTCGGCGCGCTGACCATGCAGGGCATTACGCCGGGCTCACAGCTGTTCAGCAGCGGCAGCATCTGGGTGTATGCCATCATGGGCGGCCTGCTGGTCATCAACATCTTCCTGCTGCTTCAGGGTCTGGTGTTCTCCCGCGGCTTTGCCAATATCAGCCGCGTGCCGATGATCGTCATGGTGCCGTGCATCATCGCTGTGTGCTGCATGGGCGGCTTTGCCATCGGCAACACCACCTTTGAGGTCAGCGTGCTCATCGCCTTCGGTTTGCTGGGCTATCTGATGCGCAGGTTCAACTTCCCGATTCCGCCACTGACGATCGGCCTGGTGCTGGGCAATCTGTTTGAGACGAATCTGCGCCGCTCGCTGGTGCTCTCCGGCGGCAGCGCGAGCATCTTTTTCACCCGCCCGGTGTGCCTGCTGATTCTGGTGCTGTCGGTTGTCTTTGCGTTTCTGCCGGAGATCAAGGGCATTGTCGCGAAAATCAAGGCATCGCGCGCCGGAGCCGGCGCGCGCTGAGAGGAAGGGTTGCGGATGAAGAGGCTCTGTGATTTGCACACGCATACGACGGCTTCGGACGGCTCCCTCGAGCCGGAGGAATCTGTCCGGCTGGCGAAGGAGCTTGGCGCTGCTGCGATTGCCATCACCGACCACGACACGATCGCCGGTCTGGTGCGCGCGCAGGCGGAGGGGGAGCGGATTGGTCAGAAGGTCATTCCCGGAATTGAGATCACGACCCGCATGGACGGGTGTGAAATCCACATTGTCGGCCTGTATATCAATTGCCGGGACGCGGGGTTTACCGAGCGGGTGCGTCAGCTCGGGCGCACGCGCGACCAGCGCAATGAACGGATGATCGAGCGGTTGATCGGGCAGGGCTTTCGCATCTCAAGGGAAGACTTCCGGCGGTTCGAGGGCAGCGTGCTGACCAAGGCACACATCGGGCAGGTTCTGGTGGAGCGTGGCTACGCGAAGAACGTCACTGAGGCGATGAACACATACCTGCGCAAGGGCGGTGTGGCCTATGTGGAGCGCGAGACGCCGCCGCCACAGGAATGCATCCGCCTGATCCATCTGGCGGGAGGGCTGGCCTTTGTGGCGCACGCCAACCAGATCGACCGCGCGGATCGCGAGCACAGCGTGTCGGTCTGCCGCCGCTTGCTCGGCCTGGGCGCGGACGGGCTGGAAACACGCTACTGTGAGTTTGACGAGGATTGGAACGCGCGCACGGATCAGCTGGCGCAGGAGTTTGGATGCCTGTGCTCCGGCGGCAGCGATTTTCACGGCACATTCAAAAAGAATTTGCAGATGCTGCACGGCTACGGCAATCTGGAGGTGCCCTATGCGTTCGTGGAGGCGATGGAGGACGTCATTCGCCGAACATGAGCCGCATCACCGCGCGTTTGGCTCGACGCAATCCGGCAGATCTGTATGGCCCCGGCGCGTATTCATGTCATCCGGGACCACGGGAGAGTGCCGGGAGGGCGCTGCCGGCGACCGGTCCTGCGCCTGCCCGGGATTCTTCCGCACGGGAATCTGGAGCCTGACCATCATGTCCCGCCCCTCGTATTGGAAGGCGGCGGTTTCCGCGATCACCTCTCCATAGTAGTCGCCGATGATCTCGTAGCCCTGACGCCCGATTTCATCAATCAGCAGGTAGTAGTACTTCTCCTCCAGATAGATGCCGTCCGCGCCGATCATGCCGTCGCAGATGTAGGTCATGTAGTCGGCCTCCGGGAACGTGACGGTCGGCGCCTCGTGAAAGCAGTCGTCCACAAAGACGAAGCCGCATTCGTTGCGCATGTTGCGCGCCAGCACATTCGCTTTGGGCACGCTGCAGCCGACGTTGTGAAAGAGCGTGAGGGGAATGCCCCGGCGCTGCATCTCGCAGTGGAAGTGGCGCAGACAGCCCTCCCAGAACGAGAGCACCTCCTCTGCCGTGCAGCCCTCCGGCTGCGGGGCGGGATACGGAAAGATGAGCGCGCGCCGCGCGGGGATATGCTCCAGTGCAAAGCGGCCCAGCAGGGGCTTGTTCATGAACACGTCGATGTTGCGCAGCAGGCTTTCGGCATTGTAGATGCAGAGCGAAAGCTCCCTCTGCTGCTGCAACAGCCTGCGTTTCTGGTCGCTGACGACATTCCGGAAGGCGCCGATGTCCGGATTGTGAAGAACACTGCGGATCTGGCCCAGGGACAGCCCGATGCTCTTGAGCTCCTGAATCAGATCGAGCTGCGGGGACTGGTTCATGTCGTAGTAGCGATAACCGGTGTCCTCCTGAATCCGGCATGGCACCAGAATGCCGAGCCGGTGATACAGGCGCAGCGTTTTTTCCGATACGCCATGCAGCCTGGCCATCTGGCCGATGGACAAAATCACCCGTCAGGTGGCGGAAATCGAGCTGAGCGCCGAGGCGGAGGTGCCCGAGATCGAGGCCGGGCAGGAGGAATACCGCACGAAGGTCAGCCTGATGAACCGCATGGCGGAGGGACATGTCTTCTCCGTCGGCGATCAGATCACCTTTGAGGGCTATGCCGACGATATTGGTCAGGCCATTGCCGCTGTGGAGTTCTCCATGGACAACGGCGAGACCTGGACGAGCTGCGCGACGGACGATGTGACCAGCAAGATGTGGGTCTACTGGTACTTCGGCTTCACCGCCGAACAGCCGGGCACCTTCAAGCTCGCCGTCCGCGCGCGGACGGCCGACGGCAGGGTCTCCCCGCTGGCCTCCAGCGTCGTCTTTACGGTGGAATAATTCGATTCTCTGATCGAAACGAGCGATAGGCGCGAAGCGATCAAAGAAAAAGCAGTCAGGGAGCGAAGCGAACCCTGACGGGGAAGCTGCTCAGAGGTCAATCCGATTACAGAAAAGGAGCTCCGCGCTCAGCCGTGCTGAGTACGGAGCTCCTTTTGTCGTGCTTCATGTCCGGGCGGCTCTCTGCGCCCAGACCTCCAGCGGAATGCCTGCCTCCCGAACCGTGAAATGCCCGTCCTGCCAATCCAGAATGCTCACGCAGGCATAGCTCTGCGGGACCCGCTTTTTGAGCTGCAGCGGCTGGCCCATCAGCCCGCACAGCAGCAGCCGGTTCAGCCCGGAATGCGCGACAACCGCCGCGCACCGGTCAATCCGGCCGGCAATCCCGCAGAGGGCGTCCAGTCCGCGCGCCCAGCCCGCCTGATCGCTCTCCCCGCCGGGCGGGGGCTCGCTCCGGCAGCTTCCGTGAAAATGCTCCGGCCAACGCGCGTAGATTTCGCTGAAGGGGAGCCCGTCCCAAACGCCGCCATCGAGCTCCCGGAGAGCTGGCACCACCTCAACCGGGAGCACGCCGCGGCCGAGGACCTGCGCCGTTTCCCTCGCCCGCAGCAGGGGGCTGGTAAAGGCGGCCTCCAGCGCAATATCCGAAAACGCGTCCCGCAGCTGTTCGGCCTGCCGTCTTCCCTGCCTGCTCAGCGGGACGTCGACGTGACAGCCCAGACAGATTCTTTCTCCCGCCGGGTATTCCGGCTCCGCATGGCGGATCAGATAGATGATCTTCTCAGGCATAGCTGTGCAGCCCGCTCATCAGGGTGTTGACCCCCACGAAGGTGAAGATCACGAACACAAACGCCAGAATGGAGAAGAACGCCATTCTCCGCCCGCGCCAGTTCATGCGGATGCGCTGATGCAGATAGATGGAGTAGAGAATCCACGTGATCAGCGCCCACACCTCCTTGGGGTCCCATGTCCAGAAGGAGGACCAGGCTTGCTCCGCCCAGACGCAGCCGGTCAGAATGACCACGGTGAGCATCAGGTAGCCAAAGCACACCAGCTTGTAGGAGAGATTGTCCAGCTGCCGCAGGTGGGCATCCGTCTCCTTCTTCTCCAGAAGCAGGTAACGAAGCCCGCAGCAGGCCGCAACCGCGAAGGCCGCGTAGGAGAGCACGGCCGTGCCGATGTGCGCGGTAAACCACACGCTGCGCAGCGCGGGCATCAGCTCCGTGATCTCCTGCGGCTGAAACGCCGCGTAGGAGATCAGCACAAACGCGCACGGCGTGCAGAGCGTGACCATCCAGTCCATGCTCCGGTTGCGCAGCTTGAACAGCGCGCCGATCACCGCCACGCCCAGCGCGAACGCATTCGCAAACTCAAACTGGTTGGCCATCGGAATGCGGCCCGCCCGGATGCCGCGCAGGACGGTGTAGGCGGTGTGAACGCCGATCGCGCCCAGCAGGATGAACCACGCCGCCCGCCGGAGCGAAGCCCTTTTGAACGCCGCGCCCATGAATTCCAGAAGCATCGCCACGAAATACAGCGCAATCGGAATGTAGAAAAGCACGTTCAGCATCATGAAGCCCCCTTGTTCAGTCATTGCTCCGCCATATCATGGATGGCGTCCATGAGGCTCTCGGCGAGCCCCTGGGTATCCTTGCCGCTCGCGATGCGCACCCCGTCCTGCGTGACGCAGACGGCCGCCGGCACGTGGAAGAAGCACAGGTAAAGCCCCGTAATCAGCACCACGAAGGACGCATATAGCAGCGGAAGCACCCAGCCCGGCTGCGTCTTGATCCGCAGCCCCGGATAGGCTGCCGGCTCGCGGAACGTGTAGTACACGCCGCCGACCTCGAACGTCTCATCCGGCAGCACCGCGCCGAGCCGCTGCTCCCCGTCGGCGATGACCGCCGTCAGATAGACCGGATGAACCATCGCGCCGCCGGCGGTGTTCACCGGCATGATCTGTCCGTCCTCCGTCACGGTATAGTCGCCGTACACCTGCTGGTACTGAATGCCGTTTGCGCCGTCGAGCGAGATGAAGGCCGGGCTGTCCAGCACCACCTGCTCCGCCGGGGCATCCGGCGCCGTCTGCACGTCCAGCACGCCCGCAAACGCATAGCTCTGCTGGTAGACCGTATGCGCGCCAAGGCGTGCCGGATGGTTCACCTGAATCGTCGCCGTCCGGCTCGTGCCGTCTGCGCCGGTCAGCTCCAGCACGGAGGTGTATTCCAGCCTGCCGGAGGCATCCTCCATCGAGAAGCTCTCCACGCGGATTTTTGCACTGTCCGCAAGCGTCAGGCTGTCGCCAACCATCAGCCAGGCGTCCTGCTTCTGCGCAAGGCTGAACGCGCACGCCGCCGCGATCATCAGCAGAAGCAGGCCGGTGTGGGTCACCAGCGGGCCGAACACGCCCAGCATCCGTCGGGTGTACACGCCGTCCTGTTCGCGGAAGCCGAGCCGTTTGAGGGCCGCAGCCGCCTGGTCAGCTTCAAGCCCTGCCACGGGCCCGGCCTTCTGCGCGCGCGCGATCAGGCCCGCCCGGGCGGTGCGGAGCCTGCCCGCGCGCAGCACGGAGCACAGCAGCAGGTTCAGGCACAGCGCGGCGAACAGCGCGACATAATACCAGGTGGAATACACATGGTCAAGGCCCAGCGCCAGAATGACCCCGTCCCAGCCCGGACAGGCATGCGCGTAATACGCCGCGCTCTGCCCCTGCGCAATCAGCGTGCCGAACACGGACAGCACCGCAATCAGCGCCAGCAGCACCATGCCAAAGCGCATGGAGCGCAAAAAGGAAAGCACCTTTTTCACAGCTTCATCACCTCGTGTTTCTCCAGGCAGACCATCCGCCCGGCCGCAAAAATGCCCGCGCAGTCCGACGCTGCCGCGCGGCACGCCTGCTCATCCGTGATGCACAGGCCGCACAGCGCATCCGCGCCCAGCTCAAAGAACACCGGGTGCATCGGCGTGGATGGGCCGGAGATCACCGTGAACGGCCTTTGGCACAGCTGCAGCAGCCTGGGCATCGTCTTGTTGCCCACGGCGCAGCCGGTGATGAACACCACGTCCATGTCCGGCAGCAGGTACTCGCACGCCGGATCGGGATAATCCTCCGGGCCCGGCCTGCGCTCGAGCACATACAGATCGCACAGGCCCTTGAGCCTGCTCTCCAGATAGGCGAACCGGCCGATGACCGCCACCTTTTTGCCGGCTGCCCGGTCGCGATAGCGCAGGAAGGCGTCCGGATTCTCGCAGACGGGGTGCAGCTTTGGCGCGTTGACCACCGCGTTGATCGCCGCCAGACCGACGCTCGCCACCTCAAAATCCCACGACTTGACCAGCTGCGCCGCTTCCTCCAGCGGCATGCCCGCAAACCGCGCCGGATCGACGGGCCTGCCCGAGCGCGCGGGGTTCGTCGCCGCAACGCCGGTGCGCCCGCTGCGCGTCCTGACCATCGTCCAGTTCTCCCCCTGCATGACGCTGTCCACGGCGTCGTGCCCCCGGGTGCATGCAATCAGGCGGTCATACACCGTCCACATACAGCGTGTCCCCCTTCACCTTTTCAAGCCGCAGGCGCATCTGCTCCTGCATGCCCTCCACCATCACATTGAACATGGAGGCAACCTCGCGAATGTACTCGCTCCGGTAATCCCTGCCCACCAGCGACACGACGCCGCAGCGCTGGCGCGCCTCGTCCGCCTCGCGAAGGAACGCTGCCCACGCCTCGTCGATCGTATGCAGCGCGACCGCCTGCACCATTCTTTGCGGCAGATGCGCGTATGCCTGCGGCAGCTCCCCGCGCAGCACCCGCTCCCGCGCCCCGTAGATCTCGCTGCGGAACCGGCCGATCACCTCGTCCAGCTTGAGGGTCGTCTCGCGCTGCGCGCAGGCTGCGCCCTCGCACTGCCGCTGCGCGCTTTTGACGGCCCGCAGGCACGCCTTCTGCGTCATGGGCCGCTTCTTTGTCTTTTCGTCCTGCTCGAGGAAGCGCACCAGCAGCTCGTCCCCGGGCGAGACAAAGAAGCGCGTCATGCCCGGATCGCCCTGACGGCCGCTGCGGCCCATGAGCTGCCTGTCGCCGCGGCGGGTGTTCTGGTGGCCAAAGCCGAGGACATACAGCCCGCCGGCCGCGCGCGCCTCGTCGCTGAGGCGGATATCCGTTCCGCGTCCGGCCAGCGCTGTCGCCACGGTTACGCGCCCCGTCTGCCCCGCCCGCGCGATGATCTCCGCCTCGCGCTCGCTGCTGCGCGCGGAGAGCACCTCGCAGGCGATGCCCATCCTGCGCAGCGCCCCGGCGAGGACGTCGTTGTCCTCCACGGTCCTCGTGACGATCAGGCAGGGCTGCCCGCGCCCCTGCGCCTGCCGCACCTCGGAAACGATCTGTGAAACCTGCGTTTCCCTGTCCGGCGCAAAGCTGTCCGGCAGGTCGCGCCGGATGCTGCGCCGGTGCGGCGCAATCACGCGCACCGGCACCTGATACACCCTGCCGAACTCCGCGCGCCCCTCCCGGGCCGTGCCGGTCATGCCGCACAGCAGCGGATACCGCAGGAAATACTGCTGATAGGAGATCGAGGCGACGGTGACGCTCTCCCTGACCACCTCGAGCTTTTCCTTGACCTGAAGCGCCTGCCACAGCCCGTCGCAGTAGCGGCGCCCGTCGAGCACGCGGCCCGTATGCGGGTCCACAATCTGCAGCTTTCCGTCCGTCACGATATAGTCCACATCGCGCTTGAGCGTGCCGTGCGCCTGAATCGCCTGAAAGATCATGTGCGCGATGCTCAGGTCATCGTCAAGGCTCTTCAGCCGGAAAAACTGCTCGGCATGCCTTTGCCCCAGCGAGGTGAGGATCGCGACGCGCTCCTTCTGCAGCACGATGTAATCGTACTGTCCGTCGAGCCGCTCGTATTCGTCGTCCTCCTCGAGCGACTGCACGGTTACGGGCCTTAAGTAGCCCACAAAGCGATCCACCACCGGCAGCAGCGGATTCAGGCTGCCGCCGCCGCCCGAGAGGATCATCGGCGTGACCGCCTCGTCCAGCAGAATGCTGTCCGCCTCATCGACCAGCATGAACGCAGGGGCGCGCTGCACCTGCGCCTGCTCGCTTTGGGCCAGCTGATCGCGCAGGTAGTCAAAGCCGAACTCGCTATGGGTGCCGTAGGTCACATCGCAGGCATACGCAGCCTGCTTCTCTTCGGCGGACATCCCCGCCTCGGTCACCGCCACGGAAATCCCCAGCAGCGCATACACCGGGCGCATCCACTCGCAGTCGCGCCGGGCGAGATAGGGGTTGACCGTCGCGATGTGCGCGCCGCGCCCGCTGAGCGCATACAGGCAGGCCGGGAACACGGCCGTCACGGTCTTTCCCTCGCCGGTATTCATCTGAATGATGCAGCCCTGTGCCATTGCGATGGCACCGAGAAGCTGCTCGTCGTAGGGCGTGATGCCCATCGCACGCCGGAAGGCCTCATACACAAGCGCATACACGCGCGGGCGGACGCCCTGCAGGTCATCCCTGCCGCGAAGCAGCTGCATCTGCTGCAAAAGCTGCGCGTCGGTTTCCGCCGCAAGCGCGCCGGCCAGCGCATGGACTTTGCGCAGCTCGCGTTTGGCCGAAATGGAAATCATCATGCTTTTTCCGGTTCACTTCTTTTTTGCCGGTTTTGTGCCGGTCATCCTCTGCCGCCCGGGATCTGCGCGAGCTGGCTGCGCACAAAGGCGAGCACCTCGTCATAGAGCGCATCGCGGTTTTCCGGCGTGATGTCAAACCGGCGGCAGTTCGGGTGGCTTCTGACCGCGTCAAGAAACGGCGAGGCGTTGAACTTCACCGCGGCAATCACGGGCGTATCGCCGTCGAGCAGACGCATGATGGCCGCGCAGAAGGCCGGCGACGCTGCCTCCATGAAGCCGATCTCGTCCAGCTTGACGATGCAGCCCGGCGGCACGTTTTGCAGCTTCCCGGCATACCGGTCAAAGCCTTCCCTGCGGGAGGAGGGACACTGGTTCCTGCAATAGCCCACGAGATTCGTTTCGCTCTGCGTGCGCGGCGCGCCCGGCTCATAGATATAGACCGGGCTGCCCAGACGCTCGTCGCGCAGCGCGTCCTCCTTTTTGGTTTCGAAGCCGAATACCGGCCGTCCGATTTCCCGCAGCACGCGCTCGAGCAGCGTGCTCTTTCCCACGCCGCGCTCCCCAACGATCAAGGTGTGCATGATACGCCTACCGGTCCGCTCCCGTGTGCGAAGCGGCATTTCCCATGCCCACTATTATAAAGCATACCCCAGGGGGAAAGTCAAGGCAAACGCCGTACAAAAGCGGGACCGCCCGCCCGCCCCCGGAGCCGGGGACGCTTTCGCATCCCCGGAGCGCGGCTTTTCACATATTGTCACAATTTTGGGAGGGAATATTGACCTGCTTCGCGACTTGGTCTATAATTTTGTTGTAAAATATCACTCGTCTGTGAGGAGGTAGAAGTGATGAACAAATCCACCCGCGTTCTCGCACTCTGCTGCGCGCTGCTGGTGGCGGTCCTCATGACCGCTGTCGCCGCGGCGGAGGTGGACCCTGAGCGTCTGGCGAAGCTGCCTCAAACGGCCAGCTACGGGAAAAACGACGATGCGGACGCCAAGTATGCCCCGCGCGTCACGACGCTCGACAACGGCGTGCAGATTCAGAAGACGCCCCTCAACACCACGCCTGCCGACGGCAAGCTGGTGGAGAGCTGGAACAATCTGTACCTGAACGCCGACAACCGCGGCTGCACCGCCTGCCATACCATCGAGGATGCGCTGGAGATGATGGAAACCTATCACGGCATCATCTACATGGGCTACGAGACGGAGCAGGGGCTGCAGAACTGCTTTGGCTGTCACGGCTTTTACTCCACGAAGCTGCGCGACAGCATTCACACCATCCACCAGCGCTCCTCCGCCTTTGCGGCGATGGGCGGCAGCTGCGAATCCTGCCACTACATCACCGCCGACGGCGAGTTCCAGCGCTGGGACTATGTGAAGTACGACGTGCTCTTTGGCCTCACCGATCTGGCTGCCGACGCGGTGGAAACCAGCTTCTCCTGGAACGACACCGAGATCACCGACCACAGCCGGATGTTCTTCAAGTCCATCAAGTCCGATCCGAGCACCTGGCTGACCAGCGAGGAGCAGGTCACGGACGAAATGTTTGACACGTGGACGATCAAGTTCACCGGCGACATCGACAACCCGTGCGAGATGACCCTCCCCGAGCTCATCGAAAAGTACGGCACCGTGACACGCACGATGAAGTACCACTGCGTCGTCAACGGCCCGGGTCAGGCGATGGTGTACCAGGCGGAGGTCACCGGCATCCCGATCACCAGGATCATGGAGGATCTGGGCGTTCACGAGGACGCCAACATGTTCTACCCGATCGGTGACGACGGCTACTGCTACAACATCTACACCGACCTGCTGGTTCAGGAGGACGGCCTGCTGGTCGTCGGCCTGAACGGTGACCGCATCTACGCCGATCAGGGCTTCCCGGTTGCCTTCTGGTGCAACCACATGACCGCCGGCAACTTCACCAAGAAGGTCTGCGAGCTGCGGTTTGCGAAGACCGACTCCGCCTCCTGGGACTTCTACGGCGACTTCACGGACGCGACCACCGGCCGTCCGTTCAACAAGCCGAACGTTGCCGTGCTCAACGCCACCGACGGCCAGATCTTTGAGGCCGGTCAGCCCATCCATCTCGAGGGCTTTGCCGACGCCTGGAACGAGCCCATCGTCAAGCTCGAGTACACCTTCGATCACGGCGCGACCTGGCAGGAGTTTGAGATCGGCGAGTATGACACCACGCACTGGGTTTACTGGACGCTCGACATCAACAACATCGCCGCGCCGGGCTCCTACCTGATGCGCATCCGCGCGACGAGCGAGAAGGCGGACGGCACCCTGCGCGTCAACGACGAGCTGACGAGCTACATGTTCAACGTTCAGTAAGGAGGGATCAGGATGAACAAAAAGACCAGACGGATTCTCTCCGGCGCCTCCACCGCGGCGCTGCTGACCTCGGCCGCCGCACAGGTTGTGGCGCAGGAAGTGAATCTTGACGTGGCTGCCGAGGCGGTTCAGGCCGTCGAGTACGACAAGGTTGCGGGCGTGAAGGGCGAGTTCACCTTCGATCAGGACGTGGTCACCCCCGCGGATGAGGTGTTCAGCCTCTTTGGCTCCGTCGTGACCGGCCTGTGCGCCAAGCCCGATTTCGCGCTGGGCGAGGGCAGCACGCTGGTGAACGTGGGCGGCGATTTCATCGAGTCCTATACCGTGGACCTCAAGGAGAAGGTGTCGCAGGTGCGCACGCTTCTGTGCTCCTGCGCCACGGCTGCGGCCACCGTCAATGCGAAGATCACCGGCGTGCTGCTCAAGGACGTCCTTGAGCTGGCCAAACTCGATGAGCGCGTCAACACCATTGCGGTCAAGGGTGCGGACGGCTACACGGCCAAGCTCCCGCTGCGCTATGCGCTCGACAAGGACGCCATGTTCGTCTATCAGGTTGGCGGCAAGGACGTTCCCTCCGGCAACCAGTTCTGGGTACCGGAGACCGTCGCCAAGTACTTCACGCGCAACGTGATGGAGATTGAGCTGACTGCCGAAGCCGAGGTTCCTGCGGTCGATGCGCGCGAGGACGCCTACCGCGCCGAGGTCGCCGTCATGAACACGGTTCAGGGACGCGAATTTGCGGTGAACGAAACCATCACCTTTGAGGGCTACTCCGATGACTGCGGCGATGCCATCGCGGCGATTGAGTTCAGCCTGGACGGCGGCGAAACCTGGACCACCTACGAAACCGCCAACGCGACGGCGGACAAGTGGGTCTACTGGCACTTCAGCTATACGCCGGAGGCTGCCGGCACCTATCAGCTGACCGTGCGCGCCAGAACGCAGAGCGGCAACGTGTCTCCGATGGCGGCGAACGTGGTGTTCAATGTCATCTGAGCCGCTGCATCGGCTTGATTGGATTGGAAAAGGCTGCCGGGGGCTTCTGCTCCCGACAGCCTTTTTTCTTCGCTTTGCGGTGATGGCTCGTTTCTGACGGAAAGATCAAAGATTGGAATGGGCCACGAGCGCGTCAAACTGCTCCTGCGTCAGCTCGCAGTGATAGAACAGCTGATAATACTGCGCCACCTCGGCGTACAGGTCGTAGTCCGCTGCCTCGGGATAGAGCACCTTCGGCATCCACAAAAGACCCAGCAGACGCTGCGCAGAGGGCGGGAAGCCCATCCAGTTGTAGGGCCCCATCGGCACCTCGCAGTAGCTGCCGGAGGCGACTGCCTGCATGTTCTGCCACGTCGCATCCTCCGCCACGGTGCCGTATACGCTGCCCGGCGCGAAGATGATGTACTCCGGGTTCCACTTGAGCAGCTGCTCCATGTCCACCTCGTTGCCGGTGCCCTTGGAGGACGGGGATTCGACCACCGCCAGATTGTTGCTCAGCAGATCGATGACCTCACTGTGATAGCTGTCCTTCGCAATGACGTTCAGCCCCTCCGTGCCGGTGATGTAAAGCAGATCCACCTTGTCAACGCGCCCGGCGATGTCGACCGCGCGGTCGTACACGCTCCTGCAGTAATCTGCCAGCACGGCCGCCTCCGCCTCGCGACCGAGCAGCTCGCCGAGCCTTGTGTAGGCCTCGTCAAATGTCGCGAGCGTCGCGGTGATGTGCACGAACGGGATGCCGGTCTGCTCCGTCAGTGCGTCCATGTCCTGGGCGATGCTGCTCTTCGGCTCACCCACATCGATGACCACCTGAGGATCGGCGGCGAGCAGCTCCTCGAGATTCAGCTCGCCCTTGCCGCCGTAGAGCTGGCCCAGGACGGGCAGGCTGCAGTATTCCGTCGGCAGGTACTGCCCGGCGCTGCTGTCCCACGGATTCGCAATGCCCACGAACATGTCCGGAGCCAGCGGGAAAAGCACGATCTGCGCCATGGGGCCGGAGAGCGCGATGCGCTCAATGCTCGCGGGGACCTCGACCTCGCGGCCGGTGGAATCGATGAAGGTGTGCGTGCCCTCCGCCGCAGCTGCGCATACGCATGCTGCAAGCAGGAAAAGCGTCAGGAGGACGGTCAGCGTTTTTTTCATGAGAGACACTCCTTTTCTTCCAATGTGGATCAACTGCACGCGTGCAGCAGGATCTGAGCATTCACCCGGTCAGTCCGTCTGCGCCCTGCCGGGCAGCACAATCCGCCCCATCGGGCTGTCCACAAACGTGGTGTCGATGCCGTAAAGCGTCCGCATGAGCGCTTCGTTCATCACCTCGCCGGGCGTTCCGCCTGTGAGCAGCCTTCCGTCGGAAAGCGCGATCACCCGGTCTGCATAGCTGAGCACATGCTGCGGATGATGCGTGGACATGATGACCGTGTATCCGCTGTGGGCAAGTTGCCTGGCCTGCTCCATCACGCGGCTCTGGTTGCCGAAGTCGAGGCTCGCGCAGGGCTCGTCCATCAGCAGAATGGGCGCCTGCTGCGCGAGCGCGCGGGCGATGAGCACCAGCTGGCGCTCGCCGCCGCTCAGGTGCAGAAAGCCGCGCCCGGCCAGATGGGCAATGCCCAGCTGCTCCAGCTTTTCCATCGCCGTCCTGCGCTGCCTGACCCCCGGCGAGGAGAACAGCCCCGTTTGCCCGGTCGTGCCCATGAGCACCATGTCGAGCGCCGAATAGTTGAACGTCGGGCTCTGGCTCTGCGGAATCCATGTGATCTGCCGCGCCAGCTCGCGCACGGAGCAGCGCCGGATCTCCCGCCCGTTGATCCGGAGGCTGCCGGTGTATCCGGGCAGAAGCCCCAGCATGCAGCGGAAAAGCGTCGTCTTGCCTGCACCGTTGCAGCCCAGCAGCGCCGTCAGCCCGCCCTCCCCGATGGTGAAGGAGAGGCCGGAGAGCACGGGCGACTGCCCATAGGCAAACGACAGCTCGCGTACCTCGATCATTCCGCCGCCTCCTTGCGTGTGATCAGATAGAGGAAGAACGGCGCACCGATGAAGGCGGTCAGGATGCCGATGGGGATCTCCGTGGGCAGCAGGTTGCGGCTCACATCGTCCACCAGCAGCAGGAAGCCCGCGCCCATCAGCATGGAGCAGGGCAGCAGCGCGCGGTAATCGCTGCCCACGAGCTTGCGCGCCAGGTGCGGGACGACGAGACCAATCCAGCCGATCAGGCCGGAGACGGAGACGCTCGCCGCAGTGACCAGCGTGGAGCAGAGCACGACGGTCAGCCGCAGCCCGCCGGCGTGAACGCCCAGCGCCCGGGCCTCGTCGTCGCCCAGCGTCAGCAGGTTCAGCCGCCAGCGCAGCAGCAGCAGCGGAACAAGGCCCAGCGTCATCGGCACGCAGGCAAAGAGGACGCTGGCCATGCCGGTTCCGGAAAGGCTGCCCATCAGCCAGTAGGTGATCTCCGGCAGCTGATCGCTGGGATCGGCGACCAGCTTGATGTAGGAGGTGCCCGCCGAAAAGAGGGAGCTGACCATCACGCCGCCCAGAATCAGGGAGATGACCCGCTTGCCCGGTGCGCGCACGCTGATGAGCATGACCAGCAGCACCGTGAGCAGGCTGAAGGCGAACGCGCTGAGCGTCACCATGCCCATCTTTGCGCCGAGCAGAATCGCCAGCGCCGCGCCAAAGGCCGCGCCGGAGGATGCGCCCAGCAGATCGGGCGACGCCATCGGGTTTTGAAAGACGCCCTGATACGCCGCGCCCGCCGTGGAGAGACAGCAGCCCACCATGCACGCCAGCACGATCCGCGGCAGACGGATGCGCAGCACCGTCGCCTCCATGGCGCCCGTCCATGTCGTCTCCATGGCGATCCCCATGCGGCGAAGGAGGATGCGCACAATCTGATCAAGGGGCACAGGATAGCGTCCCATGCCGCAGGAGATCAGAAACAGCACCAGCAGGCCTGCCGCCAGAAGGGCGAGAATCAGGGAATACGAACGGCGTTTTTTCCGCAAGGCGGTTGCTCCTCTCCTGTGCTCAATAAAAAACCGCATCCTGAAAAGGATGCGGGCAGCAGCAAACAGAGAGGCATCAGGCCTCCCACGATCATGCGCATTCCGTCTCCTTTTCAAACAGGAAGGCTGCACCGTTTCCGCTGCAACCCAATGGCCCCGATTCCATCGCGAAAGCCTTAGGAAGGGGGGGCTCGAAGACAATATTATTCTATCGTTTCGTTACAGGCTTGTCAAGCGTTTTGTGGAGCCATACGGCTGTCCGCGCGTGCCGCCCGGGAAGCGATCGGAGGAAACCTGCAGGCAAGGGCCGGAAAAGAATCCCATATCAGGGCACGACACGCAAGGAATGAAATGAAGCCGTGGTTGCTGTACCCTGAACTCCCCAAAATCAGAAGCGCGCGTTTGCAGCCTTCCTGCCGCTGGGGTTCAAGAAGACCGCCGCAGAATGCTCACATGCTGCGACGGTCCCGTTTGAAATTGTTCAGCCTGCAAAGGTGCGGCACAGACAGGTCCGATCGCGCTGAACAGGGACATGGCGGGCGGCAACCCGTCATATCCTGCCACAAATCCAATTTTCATGTTTGATTCTACCAGAAAATTCCGGGAAGAGCAAGTTTCCCCCCTGCAGCTCACGGGGAATACGCAGCATCGCCAACAGGAGCTGGCAGCACGACAAGCCGGTTCTGCAGCGGAGGAGGTCGGTGCGCATGAGCGTTGTCCGGGAAACGTCCGAGGAAATCAGCCTTGCGCTCGCCAAGAGCCGGTATCTGTCGCAGGCGCGGCTGAGCGAAAAGAGCAACGTCAGCTATCGTGACTTCCGGCCGCAACCGGCGTCCAAGTTTTGATTCCCATGCGCGAATGCACCGGCGAGGAGGTCTGGGGCAGCAAGGTTGACGTGCGCGAGCTGCTGCGGATTGTGCTCAAAAAGGTGAAGGGAACGGACATTGAAATCCTGCTCAGGGAGAGCGGGCTGATTGAGTGAGGATTCGGGAGATAAATACGAGCCGTGCCTGGGGAACGAATGCCCTGGGCACGGCTCGTGCTCTTTAGGTTAACCGTCCAGCCTCCATCCCCAATCCCCGTGGTAGATCATCTGCCGGGTCATGCCGCCGTCGATGCAGATGTTCTCGCCGGTGATGAAGCCCGCCTTGTCCGAGCAGAGGAACAGCACCATATGGGCGATGTCCATGGGATTGCCCACCCGACCGGCCGGCTGCTGCGTGGCATCCGGCCCCTCGTATACCCTGTAGTCCGTGTCGATCCAGCCGGGCGAAATCGAATTGACCCGCACCCGCCCGGCGAGGCTGACGGCGAGCGCGTGGGTCAGCGCCGCAATCCCGCCCTTGGCGGCGGTGTAGCTTTCGGTCTGCGGCTGGCTCATGCGGTCCCTGGACGAGGAGATGTTGATGATGACGCCGCCGGGGGCGAAGTGCGGCGCAAACAGCTTGCTCAGATAGAACGGCGCCGTGACGCCCACGGACAGCGCGTACTGGAATTCCTCATAGGTGCATGCGTCGATGCCCTTCATCAGCGGCGGGGCGTTGTTGATCAGGAAGTCGATGTGCCCGTGTTTGTCCAGAACGGTCTGGGCAAAGGCGTGAAGCGTCTCCTTTTTGCTGATGTCCCCGACGTAGTGGTCGCCCGGCGCGATGTCGATGATCTCCACCGCCGCGCCCTCGGCCCGGAAGGCTTCGGCGATTGCCTTTCCGATGCCGTGCGCGCCGCCCGTGACGATGGCGACTTTCCCTGCAAAGGATGGGTTCATGGTGCATCTCTCCTTCTGCGGTTGAGAATGGGGCGTGGAAATTGGAATTTATACACCCTCGTATGATATAAGCTGCAGTTCAATTCTGTCCAAAAAGTGTGCATATTCTTTCCAGCTTGCGGCAGTAACACCATCCGAAGTTTCAATCGGATAGCAGTAATCGCTTATTGTTGTTACCGGTCTCCCGTTATTCTCTGCACTACACACTTTCTTGTATACTCGCATATAATGCTTTCCACAATCGTCAAGAATGATGCTTACCTCGGTATTCTCCATTTCAAAAGAAAACGAACCTGTTTTTATCTGTTCACTCAGTATTGTTTTCTCTGTCACATATTTGTTTTTCTCGGGAAAGCATAGTTCTTTCTGCTTTTCCATCTTCTTTCTAAAATTAAATATTCCCATAAAAACTTCCACAAATCCCGATTTATTGCACTGCGTGATTGGCCTCTTTTTCCATCTCTTCCCGAATGTCCCGGATCAGATATTCGAGAAAATCCCTGCATTTCCCGCAGCCCCTGCCCGCGCCGGTCGCGTCCATGACCGCCTGCAGGGTATCTGCGCCGCCGCGAACGGCGTCCTCGATCATGCCGTATGTGACGTTTCGGCAATGACATGCTTCCTTCCTGCGATTCATCGAATTGTCCCTCCTGTAAAGCCTGATTGGACTGGAAATCACCTGATCATTTTGAACATGCCCGGGCCGTCCCCATCACAGGGGCGCTTTTCGAATCCAAATCTCTCGTAGAAATCAACCGCATCTTTTGAACTGATCAATTCAAGGCTTACCGCCCACTCCAAGGGCTTGCATTCCTTCACATATTGCTCCAAGGCCGTCAAAAGGCATTTTCCTGCGCCTTTGCCCTGACTGGATGGAACGACCGCAAAATCCTTGATGTAGAAGGACATCCCGCCATCACCAATCACCCTTGCCATGCCTACGGGGCGATCTACGTCGTAACAGGTGAACGTGGCCAGCGTGTTCTGAAGCGCGGTTTGTACCTGCTCGATGCACGGCGGGTCCCAACCTACCGACCTGTACAGGGCAAGGAACAGTTCGGGCGTGAGTGTGTTGATCCTGATTTCCATGCGCAGCCTCCGACGAATCCTGTTTTTGGGTCTGCAAATCGGGTGTTCTGTTTTCCTATTGCACTTTGAATCCGGTCCATTCAATGTGATTGTACTCCATCACATCATCGGCTCTTTTCATACCGAGCTTCTCATAGAATGGAACAGCCTTCTCATTGGCGATTAGATATACGGCAATATCCTTTTCACCGCCCGCGATAGTATGGGCTGTTTTCATCAGCTGCGTGCCGATTCCCTGCCCTTCGTAATCTCTGTCGACACCCAGGTCTGTGACATAGAGCCAGTATGCATAGTCTGTTAATCCAAATAAAACACCAACGATCAAGCCAGCCCGATTTCTTGCAACAAGGCTGATCGAAACACGATCGACAAGCCTGGCTATTCTTTCTGCAAACCGTTCCTTTGGATATTGCGATCCAAGATCCGTCCTTTTCAAAAAGTCGATATATTCCTCTGCGGTTATTCGCTCTTCTTTGATCTCTACCTTTTCACGCATTTGGCAGTTCCTCCTGACTTTCTATGCATCAACTTGAATAGCTGGAAGTTATCCATCTGCGCAGCGGATTTGTTTTGCACTTATCGAAAAAGAACGGCCTTGATCAGCACGGCGATGATGACCAGCCAGATCAATACGATAGGGATGGCGTAAACCCATTTCTTCGGTTTTCCGTCCTTCCACATCTCCTCTGACTGCGCTCTGCATCTTTCAAACACAGGAGCCGGAATCAGCTTTACGGTGATCACGATCAGGACGGGCAACAGAATTACATCATCCAAAACCCCCAGAACCGGGATAAAGTCCGGGATCAGGTCAATGGGTGAAAGTGCATAGGCCACGGTGATTCCCGCGAATACCTTGGCCAACACGGGCGTTTCGCGATCCTTGAGCGCCAGAAAAAGCGCAGGGAGGTCGGTTTTCAGCTTTCCGGCTCTTTCCTTCAGGTTCATTTGTTGCACCTCCTCAGCCCTCTGGCATGCCCGCAGCATCGCGTCAATCAGTTCTTCTCCCCTCAGAACAGATCCAGCGCATTGCTGAGATAGATCTCCTCCCGCACCTTCAGCTGATGCTCAGGCCTGGTCATGTAGTAGAGCAGGAATTCCAGAATCAGCGCGCTGCCCAGACCGCGGCCCTCGATCTTGAACTGGGTGAAGCCCATGGGCAAATAGGTATGCACGATGTCATCGACGCCGATGAAGCCGGGGTTTTCCATGGCCTTGGAGAAGCGATAGCCCTCGCCGGCATCCGGCGCGGTGCAGCGGTGCTCCGGGCCGCTCTCGCCCAGAATCTTTCGGCTGACGGCCTCGTAGCACTGCTTTCTGTCCTTGCAGCCGAACCAGCAGCATTCGTTGCAGAGAAATTCCACCTTCGCCTTGAGCGGGTCGGGAAGCGCGCCCAGCCTGTCCAACGCCTTGTTCAGGCGGAAATCCGGCACGACGTACCGAAATTCTTCACGTTCCAGCTCACGCTCAAGCTACCCAAAGTCCGTCAGCACCTTCGTGGTGGAGGACACGAGGTACAGCCCCGGATACGTGCGCCGGAGGTAGTCCGTCAGCAGCTCCGAATGGACGATTACACCGTTCTGCGGCTTCCCGTTTGCTTCCAGCATCCGGCAGAGGGCGTTGCACCGCCTGTCTGCGAGGTGCTCTTCGCGCAGAAGCGAATTGCTGAATGTCAGCCGCGCAGAGATGCCGTACTCCCGCGTCAGTGCCAGCGCCGCCTGTGGGTCGCGATCCTCCGCACCGACGCGCCCGCCGCCCCAGATGCAGTCCGCCGGTGCGCCGTAGATGGAGCCGATGGCACACCAGTCGTAGAACCAGTCTCTGTGCGCCCGGTACAGCGGCAGGAACGCGCGATACAGGTCGGTGAACTCGAACAAACCGGGAAGGTGGTAAGTTGCGACGGCGTTTTTCGGCGGGACAGATGCAGCGTTTGTGTTCATCATAGCACCTCACTCTCCATAGATGCGCCCCATCCGCTTGATTCTGCGCCGGAGCTCATCGCGGACGTGTTCGGGCGCAAGGCACTCGCATTTATCCCCGAAGCTCAGCAGCATGTCGACATAGTAATCCCGCTCGATGAACGGGTAGTCCACCAGATAGTGCTCCGCGCCGTCCGGCGTGACGCGCTCCGGCGGGCAGAAGTCCAGCACCCTGTCCAGCACGGACGCGCGAACGCGAAGCCGGATGTCCGTTTGCAGCGCTTCCGGAAGCTCGTCCAATTCCAGCGTCGGCTTCGGACAGTCGCGGGGCACGAATGCCTCGTCCAGCATGCGCAGACCGGACATGCGGGACAGCCGGAACAGGCGGAAGTCATTTCTGCTGCGGCAGAAGGCGTGCACATACCAGTGGTTGCTTTTGAGCACGAGCTGATATGGCTCGACCGTGCGCTCCGTGCGGTTTCCGTGACCGTCCGTATAGGTGAAGGCAAGCAGCCTGCTTCTCTGCAGCGCCTCCTTGATCGTGTCCAGATAAAGCGCGATGTGTCCGTCGCCCATCCACGGGCGGGGATCGATGACGACCTGCGAGGCCTTCAGCTCAATCGCTCTTGCCTGCTCCGCGGGGATGAAGCTCCTGACCTTCGCCAGCGCGTGCGTGAACGCATCGCCCTGCATCACGCCCGAAAGATTGTTCAGCCCCATCATCAGCGCGGAAAGATCGTCGGCGGAAAAGGCTTTCCTGTCCACCTTGTAGCCCGGCATGATCTCAAACCCGCCGCCGACGCCGGGAATAGAGCGGACGGGGATGCCCGCCTGATTGATGGCCTCCATGTCGCGGTAGACGGTGCGGGGCGATACCTCAAACATCGCCGCCAGCTCCTGCGCGCCGACACGCCGTTTTTCCAGCAGGATCATGATCATGCTGACAAGCCGGTCCACCTTCATGAAGCCTTCGCCCTCCCGGAATTTCCTGATTCTGATTATAGATTGTTGCCATGAGGCTGTCAACAATCTGCGGTAGAATCAGGGTATCACGAGCCTGAAAGGGACGAAACGGGAGGACATGATGATGACAGTTTATGTGTATGTGATGGATACGCTGGCGGATTGGGAGATTGGCCATGTGACCGCGGAGCTGTATTCCGGGCGCTTTTTCAAGGCGGATGCGCCGGAGGTGCGCGTGAAGACCGTCGGCAGGACGATGGAACCCATCAGGACGATGGGCGGGCTGACCGTCCTGCCCGACTGCGCGGTGGACGACATCGCAGTGGACGCGCAGAGCGTGCTGCTCCTGCCGGGCGGAAACACGTGGGATTGCCCGGAGCAGGGCGCAATCATCCGCAAGGCGGAAGAACTGCTCTCGGCGGGCGCGACCGTGTGCGCCATCTGCGGCGCGACCGTTGCCTTGGCTAACGCGGGACTGCTGGATGACCGTCCGCACACGAGCAACGGCGAGGGCTTTCTGGACATGATGTGCCCCGGCTACAGGGGGCAGCGTCACTATGTCGCCGCGCCCTCCGTCGCGGATGGAAACCTGATCACCGCCAGCGGCACCGGTGCGTTGCTGTGGGCGAAACAGATCATCGAGCGTCTGGGCGTCTTTCGGGCTGATACGCTAGAAGCGTGGCATGCGTATTTCAGCACCGGCGAGGCAAGGCACTTCTTTGCGCTTATGCAGTCGCTGCCGGAGAGGGATGCGCAGTAAATCAGGAATTGCGTGGGTTCGCCCCGGTCACACCGCTTCTATGGCTGTGTGCCGGGGCCTTTTCATTTTCATATAACGCCGCGCTTTTCCTCTTGAACATTTCCCGTTTTCCACTATGATAGAGATAAGAAGATTTCTGTCCCGGAGGTGCTCCCCATGACGAATCATCCTGCCGAACCACATAAAACCGCCCGTCTGCAAATCGTCCGTTCCGCCATGCTCGGTCATGCCATTGCCGACGCGATGGGCGTGCCCGTCGAGTTTTCGGATCGCAGAGCGCGCAGGCGCGATCCGGTTACCGGATACCGCGGCTATGGCGCGCACGACGTGCCGGCGGGCACCTGGTCGGACGATACCAGCATGGCCTTAGCGACGCTCGACAGTCTCGCGCATAGCCTTGACTACACGGACATGATGGAGCGCTTCTGCGACTGGAAGCTTCACGCTGCCTACACGGCGACGGGCGTGGTGTTCGATATGGGCATCACCACGAGCAAGGCGCTGTCGCAGTTCAAGCAAGGCGTGCCCGCGCTTTCCTGCGGCCTCAGCGGCGAGTACGACAACGGCAACGGCTCGCTGATGCGGATCATCCCGGCGGCGCTGTACTGCAAGTACGCTTGCTCCGATCTTCCTTTGGATCAGCAACTTTCGATCATTCACGACGTCTCCGCACTGACGCACAGCCATCCCCGCTCGCAGATGGGCTGCGGCATCTACGCGCTGATCCTGATGGAGCTGTGTGACGTCAGGGGCATCGCGGGCATTCAGACGGGCATCGACCGGGCGAAGCGGTATTATGAGGCGAATCCGGTGTTTTCCAAGGAGCTGGGCAGCTATGCGCGGATTCTGAATTGCCTTTCTATCATGGACTTCGCCCGGATGCCGGAGGACGAAATCAAAAGCGGCGGCTATGTGGTTTCCACGCTGGAAGCCGCGCTGTGGTGCGTGCTGAATACCAACAACTACCGCGACTGCGTGCTGAAGGCCGTCAATCTGGGCGACGACACCGACACCGTTGCGGCGGTGGCGGGCGGTCTGGCAGGCTGCCTATACGGCATGGAGGGGATTCCCGACGGCTGGCTTGCCGGTCTGCGAAAGGCGGAGGACATCGAAGCGCTGTGCAGGGCGTTTGTGGATTCGCTGAATACCGCGCATGAAGCGCAGGATGAATGGACGAAGGACGAAAAAACGCTCGGCACAGCGGATGGACTGGGCGGCATGGAGCCGCTGCCTGCGGAGTATCTGAGCTTCATGCTGGACTTCCCCATTACGGCAAAGGACATGGAGAGGTTCCGCAGCAGTCAGGCAAACATGTTCTTGGGCTTCCGGTGGCAGGCCGGTTCGGAGGAAGAGCTGTACGTTTTCCGTGGGCTTCGCTGCGTCTATCGCCTGATCATCCATCACGAAACAGATCGTCATCGCGCGTTCTTCTACATCTATGATGGGCTCGACAGTCTCGGAGATGCGCTCAGGAACATGCCTCCGCGCGAGACGCTGACACAGCTTCTGACCCAATGGACGGGGCACGAGGACGTGCTGAAAGCCGTCGATCTGCACTGCCACATCGTCCCGGGCATCGATGACGGCGCGGGAAACGTGGCGATGGCGCTGCAGATGCTTCATATGGAAGCCGATCAGGGTGTCCGGCACATCGCCTGCACGTCGCACAGCTTTGACGGACGGCACAATGGATACAAGCAGAGCCTGAAGCTGCTTCAGCAGGAATGGGCAAAGCAGGGACGCGCGCTTGCGCTGTATCCCGGATGCGAAATCTACTGCCCGGCAGAAACGCCCGAATCGGTTCTGATAAAGGTCCAAAGCAAGGATTACGCGCTGCTCGGCAATTCCGGCTACATGCTGCTGGAGTTTGACCTTGGCAGCGAAAGCCGCTATATTCTGGATTTCGTCCGGAGGATTCTTGATCTGGCCGCCGTTTCGGATTCCAAGGCAAAGCATGTTGTCCTTGCGCATGTGGAGAGATACGAGAGTCTTGCGGATGACGAAGCGGCGCTGAACACGCTGCTTGCGTGGGGGTGCCGCATCCAGATCAACGCGTTCAGTCTTGCGGGGGAACAGACATCTTCCATCAAAGTCTTTGCACGCAGGCTGCTTGTTGAGAGGAAGGTGTCCTTCCTCGGCTCGGACGCGCACCGCACGGATCATCGTCCGCCGTGCGTGAAAAACGGTATCCGATATGTCTACGATCATTGCGACGTCGATTACGCCAACGCGGTCTGCTACGAAAACGCGAAGCAGCTGCTCACCGGCGCGCTGGACTGAGAAAGGAGCGTTCATCATGGCAAAGCTCAAGGGGTTTGATTACAAAAAGGTCGAGGCCGATCTGGACGGCGTCGGCGCGCATCACTCGGATGAAATCTATTCCTACCATTCCGAGAAGGCCGTCCGCGGCTACATGAAGGAGCACGGGCTGAACCCCGACAAATACTACAAGCCGGACGGGAAGAACGGTTCGTCCGGCTCAAAGGAAAACGACAACGGCGGCTGCTATCTCACGACCGCGTGCGTTGCGGCGCGTGGACTGCCGGATACCTGCGCCGAGCTTCAGACGCTGCGCGCCTTCCGCGACGGTATTCTGACTCGGCGGCCCGGCGGACCAGCAGGAGATTGCGCGGTACTACCAGATCGCGCCGGGCATTGTGGCGGCGATCAATCATCGGGAGGACGCCGCCGAGATCTGGAACCGCGTGTATGAGGAACTGGTGGAGCCGTGCGCTCAGATGATTCACGAGGGGAAGGATGAGGAGGCGTACCGGCTGTATAAGGTGTATACGATGGAGCTGGGCCAGAAATATATGAGCTGAGCAGCACTCCTTGCCGTGATCTCCTTCAGCCTGTCCCTGCTGATCTGTTTTTCTGCCTTATACCATCCTTTCCGGACGCGCCCAACGCGCTCACATCTCGTCGATCATCCGACGCAGCCTTTGCATCTGTTCCTCGCTCACCCGCTTTGACCCCAGCAGCGAGGCGAACAGGGCGTCCGCCGAGCCATCGAACAGCCTGTCGATCAGCTCCTGCGTCTCCTCCTGCTGCACCTGCTCCCGGCTGACGAGCGCGCGGCAGACAAAGCCCGGCTCACGCCGCTCAATCGCGCCCTTTCCGATACACCGCTTGATGAGCGTATAGGTCGTGTTGACGTTCCATCCAATCTGTCGGGTGAGCACATCCGCGATCCGCCGGGCAGGCAGATCGCCCTCCCGCCACAGCACGTCCATCACCCTGAGTTCCGAGTCAAAGAGCTTCATGCGCGCATCTCTCCCTTTTGCAGTCTGTTGAGCTCGTCTATATACTACGCCAGTAGTACGCGATTGTCAATACTACTTCTGTAGTATGCCGCATGTTTTTTTATAGTTGTTGAACGCTGAACCAAAGCGGGCGCTGCCTAAGCCCGGCAGTGCCCGCTTTGATGGATGGCTTCGATACGCAGGAATAACCCTCGTGGTCGTTTGAGGCTTGAGAAGCATCCCTATCAAGGTTTGCTTCACGTTGTGGGTTTCCGGCATGCCTGAAGACCGCATCACGCTCCACCCGTCAGATCGGCAAGCGTCTTTTTTTTGAGCCGCTTGCGCGCCTTCCTCGCCGGGTCAAACCCGCAGACCGCCGCATAGTCGCAGTTCGTGCAGGCGTTGAAGGTCCCCAGCGTCGCGGGGACATCGTCGATGCCGCCGTCGTAAGCGGTCTGCGCGAGCTGCGCCGCCTTGCCGCGTGCGAAGGCGACGAGCGCATTCATCCCCTGCTCGTCCACCATGGAGGCCGCATACCGCCCGCTGGGCTTGCCGTCCCGGGTGATCATCCCGGCGTGGCGATCATCCTGCGCCTGCAGGATAGCGACGTCGCTGAGCGATATGCCCGCCAGCGCGAGCTTTTTGGCGAGCTGCTGCTCGACCTCCCCGCGGATGCGCGATTCGCTCTTCACCGTCGGGTCGGCGATGCGGCAGTAGAAGAAGCCTGCAGGCGACGCGCCCGGAATCTGCTCGAGCGCCGAGGCCAGATAGAGCAGAAGCTGCAGCTGAATCCCCCAGTAGGCCATCGTGGGATCGAACCGCTTCGCGCCGCTCTTGTAGTCGATGACGCGGATGCGCGTGCCGCCCTCCTCGAGCACGTCCACGCGGTCGATCCGCCCCTGCAGGTAGACACGCGAGCCGTCCGCCAGCTCGAGCGTCAGCGGTGCGACGCCGTTCTGCCCGAACACCAGCTCGAAGCTCATCGGCTGAAAGCGGCTCTGCGCGTACTGCGAGAGGATGCTCCGTCCCGCGCGCCTGGCGGTGCGGCGGATGCGCCCGGCGATCGCCCCGCCGCGCGCGCTCTCCCCCAGCGGCGACTGCCGCCAGGCGTCAATCAGCGGTGAGACGGCCTGCTCCATCAGCGCATCGCACGTCGCCTCGTCCACCTGCGGGAACTCCGGCAGCGCCGTCAGCGCCCGGGTGAACTGCTCCGCCGCCTCGTGATAAAGCGTGCCCAGCTCCGCGCGGTCGACGCCCGGCTGCACCTCCCGCTCCGGCACGAGCCCATAGCGCACAAAGTGCTGATACGGGCAGCGTGCCAGCGTCTCCAGACGCGATACGCTCATCGTCGGCCGTCCGTACAGCGTGCGCGCCTTCTGCCCCGTCAGCCTGCGGGCGGGGTCCTCGCACAGCCCGCGCGTGACGGCGTCCAGCGCATCCCTATACCGGCTGTCTCGCGAGAGCGCCGCGTACGCACCCGCATACGGCGCATCCAGTGTATCCCGCCCATCCGCCGCGCGGGAAAGGCGCACGGACAGTGCCTCCATCGCCGCATCCGGCGCGCAGAGCATCGCCTCCATCTCCTCCTGCGGAAGACCGCCGCGCACCGCCAGCTTCGGGAACCGCTGCCGCAGTGCCTGCACCGCCTCGCCCTCGCGCAGCGCACGGCCCGTCTCGTCCGCCAGCGCATAGGAGATCACCAGCCGCTCCCGCACGCCGGAGAGCGCCTTCAGCTCGTCGAGCTGCGCAAGCGCCGCGCGCTCCGCAACGCTCATGCCGAGATAGGCCCCGGTTGCGCGCACGGCCTCCTCGCGCTCGCTGCCGGTAAGCAGGCCCTCCTCCGCCGCACCCGACGCGTCGTTCATGCCCAGCGCAAAGAGTGTGCTCACCCGCGCCGTGCGCACGTTGCCGATCTCGCCGCAGATGACAGCGCCATCCGCGGGCGGCAGCGCCGAAAGCTCCAGCACCGACAAACCCCCGGAGAGCAGAGAGAGCACGGTTTTCGCCGGCACAGCGCGCGCACCCAGCAGCGTGTGCAGCTGGTCGAGCGTCTCCATCAGCGCATTCCAGACCTGTGCGCAGTCCTGCGCCTGCACGTCAAGCCCGGCCTGCGTCAGCGTATCGCGCATGTCTGACAGGCGGTCAAACGCCTGCACATCCTCCAAAAGGGCAATCACCGCAGAGACGGTGTCATCCGCCGTACGCGCTCTGGCGAGCGCTTTTCCCAGCGCCGTCAGCAGACGCACGACGGTCTCGCGGCTCGCATTGAGCGCATCCAGCTCGTCTGCACGGCCCTCCTTGGCATAGACAAAGGGGCGCTTCCAAGCATCGCCGCGCACGTCCATGCCCTCCGCATAGGCGATCAGCGCGTCGGCCTCCTCCTCCCCCACCGGCAGGAACCCGGAGCGCACGCACTCCGCAACGGTCGATGTGATAAATCCTTCCGACGCCACGCGCAGCGCGCTGAGCACAAACCGGCAAAGCGGATGTGCGTTCGCGGGACGGCGTCCGGCGACGTATACCGGGATGCCGTACATCGGCAGAATCCCGGAGAGCAGCGGCGCATAGACGCTCCCCTTCGGATAGACGACCGCCATTCCGGACAGGTCCGCCCCCTCCATCGCCATACGACGCATTTGCGACGCTGCCCGATGCACCTCCGCGCGCGGGCTGCTCGCTGCGAAGAGGGAGATGTGTGCAGGCTCCTGCGGATAGGCTGCACTGCCCAGCGCATACAGGCTCCGTTCCAGCATCCGGATGTCCTCCGGCGCATCCAGCTTGCTCTCCACGCACACGCGATCGACCTGCACGCCCGCCTCCTGCGCCAAACTGCACAGCCGCGAAAGGCTGAAGTTCACCGGCGCAAACAGTCGTCCGTCCGGCGCAGCGTTTTCGTCCGTCTCCACGGCAAGCGTCAGATCCGCAGCACAGGCCGCCATGGCCAGCAGATCCCGCGCAAACGTGCCGGTGATCATGTCAAACCCATAGACAAACACATGCGTTCTGCTGAGCACACCCGAACCCGCCAGCTTGTCGCGCATCAGCTGTGCCACGTCCTCTCCGTCGGCCAGCTGACCGGCCATCCGCGCTTCATACGCCGCAAACAGGCGCGCCGCATCGGCCAGCTTGCTGCGCGCGGGGCTGTCTTCCTCCATCTGTGGGAGACGCTCTCCGAGGTCCTGCGCCGTCATCCCGCTGCGCTTGAGATCGGCAATAAGCGCGCTCAGCTTCTGCACAAAACCCGACGCGCCGCTCTCCGCCGCGGCGCGGTACACCGTCAGGTTCTCCTTCTCCGCTTCGATGACCTCGGTGAGCACCATGCCCTTGCCCCGCTCGTCGAGAATCACGCGGTCCGGCTGTCCCGCGCGCTCAAAGACGCGGCTTTGCAGTCGGGTCGGCGAGAGCACGTCGATCAGGAATGAGCCGGGCACATCCAGCCGGTTCATGACCTCAAGCTCGGCCTGCAGCGTGTATTGCGAGGGCACGAGCAGCATGCAGCGCTCTCCCCTGCCCGACAGCGCGCCGATTTCGTCGATAACGGGTCCAAGCAGGCGATGCGGGCGTCCGGTCAATAGGCGCATGATCCTCATCCTCTCTTCGGTGTTTCACGTGAAACATTTTTAGCGGCTTTCCCCAATGTTTCACGTGAAACATTCATGGCAGCCAAAAGGCCGATTGTTTCACGTGAAACATTTTTTCTCACGCCGCAGCGGCGCTATTGTTTCACGTGAAACATCCGAAGCGTTTCGTCCGCCGCAGCAGGACTTGACGCTCTCTGCACAGAATTATATCATATTCATGTCTTTCATGCAATTTTCAAACCGAGGAGGACACCATGCGCGTCGCATTGCTCGCCGACATTCACAGCAACCTTCCCGCTCTCGAGGCCGCGCTGTCTGCCGCGAAAAAGCATCACCCGGAGCGCATCATTTCCCTGGGCGATCAGGTCAATCTCGGGCCGATGCCCCGCGAGACGCTTTCGCTGCTTCGCGCGGAGGGCGTGACGTGCCTGCACGGCAATCACGAGCGCTACATTCTCAGCGCGATGCAGGGTGATCCCGCCTATGACGGCGCGAACTTCGCGTCGCTGCGCTTCAATGCGCGGCTTCTCACGCCCGAGGCTATCACCTTCCCCGAGACGCTGCGCATCGGCCCGGCGATCCTCTGCCATGCGATGCCGGGCGACGACAGGTTCCCGATGTTCGACGTCGAAAAGGCGCTGTCCCGGCTGCGCGCGATGCGCTTTGAGGAGCCGGCGCACATCCTCTGCGGCCACGGCCACAACCCGACGCACATCCACACGGGAAACCTGACGCTCGACAGCATCGGCAGCGTCGGGTGCATGGATGACGCCGCGCCCGGCGTCACCTCCTTCACGATGGCTGACATCGAGGAGGACGCCGTCTATCTGCGGCCGTTCATCGTGCCCTACGACACGAGCGTGCATCCGTTGCTCTTCCGCAGGAGCGGAATGGCCGACGCCTGCGCGTTGATGGCCCACATCATCTGCCTTCAGATGATGTTTAATCAGGATTACCTGATGCGATTCGTCGGCATGGCGCTTTCGCTCTCCCGGGAGCGCGGTGAAGCCGTGATCAGCGAGGCCACCTGGTGGGATACGGACGCGCGCTTTCCGTGGCCGGACGGTGTGCGCACGCGCGAATTCTGGGCGAGCGTGTGAGCTTTCGTTTCTTCCTAATATGAACACGCCCGGTGCGGTGCAGGTGGAGCACCATGCCGGGCGTTCACATTTGGCATCATCCATGTTCTCACTTTCCGACGCAGAAGCGCGAAAAGACCTCATCGATGATCGCCTCGTTCATCGTCTCTCCGGTGATCTCTCCGAGCGCGTCGAGCGCTGCCGACAGATCGATGGCGCACAGGTCGAGCGGCATGCCCCCGTCGATGGCGCTCACCGCATCTGAAAGCGACGCACAGGCGCGCTTTGCCGCTGCGACGTGCCGGGCCTGCGAGAGCGCGGCGCTCTCCTCCCCCACCGCCGGAGCGAAGGAGACGATGAGCCGGCGCAGCGCATCCATCCCCTCTCCTCTCGGCGCGCAGACGGTCAGGCGCGGCACGCCAGGGAACGTCCGCTCCAGCTCCTCCCCGCCGATGATCGCGGGCAGATCGCCCTTTGCCAGGACGACCGCGTGGGGCTTCATGCCCATGAGCGTAGAGAGGTCCTCATTGTCGAGCGGCTTCGATCCATCAAGCACCAGCAGCCGGACGTCGGCCTGATCAAGCGCCTTTTTCGCGCGCTCCACGCCGATGCGCTCGACGGCGTCATCCGTCTCGCGAAGGCCGGCGGTGTCCGTCATCAGCACGCGGATGCCATCGATCTGCACGGCCTCGGTCAGCGTATCGCGCGTTGTGCCAGGAATGTCGGTGACGATCGCGCGCTCCTCGCGCAGCAGCGCGTTGAGCAGGCTGCTCTTGCCCGCATTTGGGCGTCCGGCGAGCACGACGCGCAGGCCCTCGTCCTCGATGCGCCCCGCACGCGGGTCGCAGCCGTCGAGCAGGCGCTCACGGATCGCCAGACACCGCGCACGGACGCCGGCCGCTGTTTCTTCCTCCTCGACCTCATCCGGAAAGTCGATGGCCGCGGCAAGGGACGCCGTCATGGCGATGATCTCCTCCCGGGCCTCGCGCACAAACGCCGATACACCGCCCTCGAGCTGCCTCACGGCGCTGCGCATCGCGCGATCGCTGCCCGCCCGGATCATCCGCATGACGGCCTCGGCCTGCGACAGGTCGATCCGCCCGTTTACGAATGCACGGTAGGTGAACTCCCCCGGCTCCGCCATCCTGGCCCCGGCGGCGAGCAGCAGCGATAGAAGCCTCCGCACGAGCGCGTCAGAGCCGTGGCACTGGATCTCCGCGACATCCTCGCGCGTGTAGCTGTGCGGCGCGCGCATGAGCACCGCCATCGCCTCATCGACGACCTCCGCGCCGTCCATCACATGGCCGAACGTCAGCCGCCTGTTTTCCATCGGCCTTCCATTTTTTGGGGCAAACACGCGCCCGAGGACCTCCGTACACGCCGGGCCGCTCACCCGCACGATCGCCACGCCGCCTTCTCCGGAGGGCGTCGCCTGCGCAGCGATCGTATCCCTGTTGTTCCGCATCCCGCACACCGCCTGACCGCTTGATCTTTGCCCCATTATACCACAATCCTGCGAACGTGAAAAGCGCGCAAACCCCGCGCGCCGCTTCATGGCGAACCTGCCGAAAACGGGTGTATTCCCGAACTTTTTGCGCATTTTGCTTGATTTCATGCGCCGGTGTGATACAATAGAGGGTGACACCATCATGTTATGAGGACACAAGGAGGTTGCAGCCGATGCATAACGTGCAGCGCATCGTCATCGTGGACTTCGGCGCGCAGTATACCCAGCTCATCGCGCGCCGCGTGCGCGAGGCGAAGGTCTTCTGCGAGGTCGTCCCCTACTCCACCCCGCTTTCCGATATTGCCGCGAAGGAGCCGGTCGGCGTGATTCTCTCCGGCGGCCCGGCCTCCGTGCTCGACGCGGACGCCCCGCGCATCGATCCGGCGATCTACGAGCTCGGCGTGCCGGTGCTGGGCATCTGCTACGGCATGCAGCTGACCGCCCATACGCTCGGCGGCGTGGTCGAGCGCGCGGCGCAGCGCGAATACGGCCGCGTTCCGGTCGATTTTGACACGACCAGCCCGCTCTTCACGGGCATGAAGCCGCAGTCCATCGTCTGGATGAGCCACACCTACCATGTGACGCGCGCGCCGGAGGGCTTCACCTCCATCGCCCGCAGCGAGAACTGCGGCTTCTGCGCGATGGCTAACCCGGAAAAACGCATCTACGCGGTGCAGTTCCACCCGGAGGTCACCCACAGCGAGGAGGGCCAGAAGGTCCTTGCCAACTTCCTGTACAACGTCTGCGGCTGCGTGGGTGACTGGACGATGAGCGCGTTCATCGATCAGGCCGTCGCCGCCATCCGCGAGCAGGTCGGCCCCGAGGGCCGCGTGATGCTGGGCCTGTCCGGCGGCGTGGATTCCTCCGTGGCGGCTGCGCTGATCTCCCGCGCCATCGGCGAGCGCCTGACCTGCGTGTATGTCGATCACGGCTTCATGCGCAAGAATGAGACGGAGTCCGTTCGCGAGGTCTTCACGAAGCAGTTCCCGGTGAACCTGGTGATCGTGGACGCGAGGAAGCGCTTCCTTGACAAGCTGACGGGCGTCTCCGATCCGGAAACCAAGCGCAAGCTGATCGGCGGCGAGTTCGTCTACTGCTTCGCGGACGAGGCGAAGAAGCTGACGGGCGTCGAATTCCTGGCGCAGGGCACAATCTATCCGGACGTGATCGAGTCCGGCTCGGTCAAGGGCAGCGCGGTGATCAAGAGCCACCACAACGTCGGCGGTCTGCCCGCAGACGTGAAGGCGAAGTTCACCGGCGGCCTGGTGGAGCCGATCCGCATGCTCTTCAAGGACGAAGTGCGCAAGGTCGGCGAGGAGCTGGGCATGCCGCGCGACATGGTCTGGCGCCAGCCGTTCCCGGGGCCGGGCCTGGCGATCCGCATCATGGGCGAGATCACCGAGGACAAGCTGGAGACCGTGCGCGAGAGCGACGCGATTCTGCGCGAGGAGGTCGCCGCAGCGGGCCTCGACCGCGACATCAACCAGTATTTCACGGTGCTGACGAACACCCGCACGGTGGGCGTCATGGGCGACGAGCGCACGCACGACTTTGTGCTGGCCATCCGCGCCGTGACGACCGACGACTTCATGACCGTCGATTGGGCGCGTCTGCCCTACGATCTGCTGGCCAAGGTCAGCGCGAGGATCGTCAATGAGGTGCCGAGGGTCAACCGCATCGTGTATGATATTACCACCAAGCCGCCGGCAACGGTGGAGTGGGAGTGAGTTTTTGAAACTCCGAACCCGTTGCGGCACAACGATTTTGCGGTTTTATATCTCTCTTTTGATAACGATTTGATAACGCTCCCCATAGGCCGTATCATTCTGTATCCCCAGTGGATTGCGGGTAAAGAATGTTCTTTTGCGGCTTATAAGTGAGGACAACCATATTAGAAAGCCCTTACCGATGGCAACGTCGGTAAGGGCTTTTGCTGTCTATTCATCAGTATCGGGGCTATCTTTGAGTGCATCCACCAGGAAATCACTCAATTCCTGTGAGGGAACTTTTGCCCACCGCAGGGTGGTGTCGTACTTGGGGTAGTTGTACCGCCAGCGGTCATAGTCCTCCCTGGTGATCTCCCCGGCCTCCAGCTTCTTGGCCTGCTCCGCCCAGGCGGACAGCATATCAAGCATATTGGCATAGGTCTTGCCTTTGGATTTGTCCAGACGCAGACAAACCTCGCCGTCAATCTCCCCAATAGTCAGCCCCCGAATATCCTCCAAAGCAAAGAGGGTGTGCATCAGGCCGATGTCGGTATCTATGTCAGGGACGGTCAGGGCATCAGGGGAAATATCAAAGAAGTCAGCCAGGGTCTTTGTCAGGTCGGCCTTGGGGGTGCGGCTCCCGGTTTCATACTGTGCCATACGCACATCGGCGGAGCGTTCCGGGAAACCCACCACCATGCCAAGATACTTCTGTGTGATGCCCTTCATGTTGCGGAAGAAACGAATACGTTCACCAATCGCCATAACTGCCAACTCCAATCTATGTAATGGGGACACTTGAAGTATAACAGATATGTTTAGACCAGTCAAGAGAAAAATAAATAAATTTGTTTATATTTTCTCGTTGGAAGGTCTTGACATAACGGAATAGAGTTAGTATAATAGGACTACGTTAAGCAAATAGCGTTAAATCAAAAGAAAGGAGGAATCCATATGGAGAACAGATTCATCCGGGCGGAAGAAGTTGCGGACGAGCTGGGTGTATCGAAGCCCTACGCCTATAAACTCATCCGGCAGCTCAACGAAGAATTGAAGGACAAGGGCTTCATCACCATCGCAGGGCGGGTCAACCGCCAGTATTTCAACGAACGGCTCTACGGGGCCAGAAAGGAAGGGAACTAAATGCCAGTCTTTAAGGACGAAGCAAGAGGAACATGGTACGTCATGGTGCGGTATCAGGACTGGACGGGGGAGCGCAAACAGAAGTGCAAGCGTGGCTTTGCCACCAAACGGGAGGCCCAGGAGTGGGAGCGCAGTTTCCAGATGCAGACCTCCGGCGACCTGGATATGACCTTTGAAGCCTTTACCGAGCTTTACACCAAGGATATGAAACCCCGGCTCAAGGAGAACACCTGGCTGACCAAGGAGAACATCATCCAGAAGAAAATTCTGCCCTACTTTGGCAAGCGGAAGATTAGCGAGATCACCACCAAGGACGTGATCGCATGGCAGAACGAGTTGCTGGCCTACCGGGACGAGAAGCGCAAGCCCTACTCGGCTACCTACCTCAAAACCCTGCACAACCAGCTTAGCGCCATCTTCAATCACGCTGTCCGCTTCTATGAGCTGCGCTCCAATCCCGCCGCCAAGGCTGGGAACATGGGGTCAGAGGAACGGAAGGAAATGCTGTTCTGGACGAAAGCGGAGTACCAGAAGTTTGCAGATGCCATGATGGACAAGCCCGTTTCCTACTACGCCTTTGAAATGCTCTACTGGTGTGGTATTCGGGAGGGGGAACTGCTGGCCCTGACCCCGGCAGACTTTGACTTTGAGGCCGGGACGGTGAAAATCAGCAAGTCCTATCAGCGGCTCCACGGCAAGGACGTCATTACCACGCCAAAGACGAAGAAAAGCAACCGCACCATTAAAATGCCCAACTTCCTCTGTGACGAGATGAAGGATTACCTGGGGATGCTCTACGGTATCAAGAAGAAGGAGCGCATTTTCACCATCACGAAAAGCTATCTCCACCATGAGATGGACAGAGGGGCGAAGTCGGCAGGGGTCAAGCGTATCAGAATCCACGACCTCCGGCATTCGCACATCTCACTTCTGATTGACATGGGCTTCTCCGCTGTGGCGATTGCTGACCGTGTGGGGCATGAGAGTATCGAGATCACCTATCGCTATGCCCACCTGTTTCCGTCCAAGCAGACGGAAATGGCAGACAAATTGGACTTTGAAAGGATGGGAGCGTAATGTCAGCTAAGAATTTGGACACTCACAACCGCTGGAGGAACAAGACCGTGGCCTTCCGGGTATCCCCGGAGGAAAACAAGCAGATTGACGCCGCTGTGCGGCTCTCTGGCCTGACGAAGCAGGACTACATCACCCGGCGGCTCTTAGACCGGGCCGTGGTGGTGCAGGGCAATCCCAGGGTCTACAAGGCCCTGCGTGACCAACTCGCCGCCGTCCTGGGGGAACTGCGGCGCATTGAGGCCGGGGGCGACGTGGGGGATGAACTTCTCGCCACCATTGACCTTATCTCAGTGACGCTGGGCGGCATGAAGGAGGATTGATAGATTGATGGATTCCAGAGAAACGAAAAGGACTGTCCCGGTTCCGTCTGTTGGCGCAGACGGGGAACAGCCCAATTCTCAAACAACTACCCAAAGTATAGCAGAGGAAACGGCTGAAAACAACCCCCAAGAGAAAGATTTAGAGGAAATGCTCCGGGATATGCGGCGCATGAACGACCCAGCCTACCTCCACACAGTTTCCATGAACGACCTTTACCAGAACATCTACCAGAGCAGACCGCCCGTAATAGACGGTCTGCTCTACCCTGGGACGTACCTCTTTGCGGGAGCGCCCAAGGTGGGCAAGTCGTTCCTGATGGCCCAGCTTGCCTACCATGTCAGCATGGGCCTCCCCCTGTGGGGCTACCCTGTCCACAAGGGGACTGTCCTCTATCTGGCGTTGGAGGACGACCACCGCCGCTTGCAGGGGCGGCTATACCGAATGTTCGGCACAGAGGGCACCGACAATCTGCTCTTTGCGGTCTACGCCAAACAGCTTGGCGTTGGCCTGGAGGAACAGCTAAAGAAGTTCGTCCGGGAACACCCGAACACCAAGCTGATTATCATTGACACCCTCCAGAAAATCCGGGAGGCTGGTGGGGATAAGTACAGCTACGCCAACGATTACGAGGTGGTGGGTAAGCTGAAACGCCTTGCCGATGATTGCGGCGTCTGCCTCCTGCTGGTACACCACACTCGAAAGCAACAGGCAGATGACAAATTCGATATGATCTCCGGCACCAACGGTCTGCTGGGAGCGGCGGACGGGGCCTTTCTTCTTCAAAAGGAGAAGCGGACAGACGGCAGCGCCGTTCTGGACGTGGCCGGGCGTGACCAGCAAGACCAGCGATTCTATCTTACCAGGGACAAGGAACGGCTGATATGGACGCTGGAGCGTACGGAAACGGAGGCATGGACAGAGCCGCCCGACCCGGTGCTGGAGGCCATAGCCGCCCTTGTGACGGCGGAGAAGCCGACCTGGGGTGGTACGGCCACCGAGCTGGTAGCGGCGCTCCAGACCGACATGAAGCCCAACGCCCTGGCGATGCGGCTAAACGTCCGGGCCGGGAAGCTGCTGATAGACTACCACATCCGCTATGAGAACAGCAGGAGCCACGCCGGGAGAAGTATCAGCCTGACGCTGGAACCGTCCCAGGCGTGACGACCGTGACGGCTGTGACGGCTTTTTTGAGAGTGGCGGCGGTGTCTGAAACATCGTCACGGTCGTCACGGCTGTCACGGGGAGCAGCAAAGTTTAGGCGGGGTGCAGGGTGCCCTTTTCAAAGGGCGGCCCTGCTGGGGGAGGCAACCGCAGTTGCCGGGGGCAAAGCCCCCACACCCCCTCGGAGAGCCCACGACACTTTGCAGACCGAAGGGATGAAAGTGTCATAGTGGGTTATTACACTTCCTGCAGGAAGTGCCTCCCCCGAACCCCCGTCCTCTTTCAACAACCCAACATCTGAAACAGGAGGATTTTTGCCTATGGCGAGAGGCGACGGTATTGACCGT
>CAMENN010000003.1 GCA_945928315.1 uncultured Clostridia bacterium | reverse complement strand
TGCAGATGGGCACGCTCAAGGCGCTGGGCTTCTCCGCCCGGCAGATCCGGAACCACTACCTCTCCTACGCGCTGGTGCCCTCCGCGCTGGGCGCGCTGCTGGGCACGCTCATCGGCCACTACACGCTGCCGTTCTTCCTCTGGGACGCGCTGATCGGCCAGAATGAGATGCCCTACCAGCTCACCCCGCCGATCTCCGTGCCGGCCTGGTGCATGACGGGGCTGAGCGTCGTGCTGAGCATGGGCATCCTGCTCTACTCCTACCGCGCCTCCGCCCGGGAAACGACCGCCGCACTGCTGCGCCCCAAGCCGCCCAAGGACGGCAGGCGCATCCTGCTCGAGCGCATCACGTTCCTCTGGTCGCGCTTCTCCTTCAACACGAAGATGATCGTGCGCAACCTCATGCGCAACAAGCTGCGCTCGTTCATGTCGTTCGTGGGCATCCTGTGCTGCACGATGCTGATCATCACCTCGCTGGGCCTGCAGGACTCCGTGACGGCGATGAGCGTCAACTACTACACGAAGACGCTCAGCTACGACCTGCGCGCGAACCTGACCGGCGAGGTGGACACCGCCGAGAGCTACGAGCGGCGGCTTGACGCCGGGGCCGTCGAGTGCATCATGGAGAAGTCCGTCTCCGTGCGCGCGGACGGCGGCACGCGGACGGTGATGCTCACGGTGCTTCGCGACGACCAGCAGATGCAGAACCTGGGCAAGGACGAGACGTTTGTCGCGCTTCAGACCGGCACGGCGGCCGTCACCTACAAGCTGACCAAAACGCTGAACCTCAAAATCGGCGACACGATCCGGCTCTACCTGCCGGGCGACGACGAGCCCGCGGAGTTTGTCATCGGGCAGATCGTGCACAACAACGTCTCCCAGGGCGTGTATCTGAACCGGACGACGTGGGAATCCCTGCGCAAGGGCGAGTTCACGCCGACGGCCATCCAGATCCGCGGGCCGGGCGAGCGGTGCCTGACGCAGCTGGACGCCATGGACGAGGTGGACGACATCGACTACCCGGCCGAGCAGATCGGCGACATGACGCGCATGCTGGAGACGCTCTCCTCCGTGTTCACGCTGCTCACGGGCATCGCCCTGGCGCTGGCGTTCGTGATCTGCTACAACATGGGCCTGATGAACTTCGTGGAGCGCACACGCGAATACGCGACGCTCAAGGTGCTGGGCTATCACCAGAAGGAGATCCGGCGTCTGATCCTGCGGGAGAACCGGATGGTGACGCTCTCGGGCGTGCTGCTGGGCATCTGGCCGGGCATCATGCTCGTCGATGTGATTCTGCACTCCTGCGAGCCGGAGTCGGGCTACTATCCGGGATCACCGGCGCTGCAGTCCATCGTCATCGCGTGCGTGGTGACGTATTGCTTCTCCGAGCTGATCCAGCGCCTGCTCACGCGCAAGGTGCAGAAGATCGACATGGTCGAAGCGCTCAAATCGGTGGAATAATCAGTGTATAGAAAGGAACCTCGCCATGAAACTCAAAGCTCTTTCGCTCCTCCTCGCCCTCTCCCTGCTGCTCGTCTCGTGCGCGCTCGCGCAGGAGACGACCGCCAACGCGACCATCGTCGCGCCCGTCACCGAGAAGATCACCGCGCCGTTCTCCGGCACACTCCTGCCCTTCGACCTCACGCAGGGCGACAGCGTCGCCGCGGGCGAGGCGCTCTTCACCTTCGATACCACGCCCATCTACGCCACTCAGGACGGCACCGTCGCCGCGGTCTTCGCCGGCGTGGGGGACGATGCCTCCGGCGTCATGAACCGCTATGGCGCGCTCGCCGTCGTGGAGCCGGTTCATCCGCTCTACGTCGCCGCCTCCACCGCGCAGGCCTATGACGACGACGACAACCGCTATCTGCACGCGGGCGAGACGCTCTACCTCAAGTGCGGCAACGAGAAGGGCACCGGCCGCGTCACCGCCGTCTCCGGCAAGGAGTACATCGTCGAGATCCTCACCGGCAATTTCGATGTGGACGACACCGTGCGCTGCTTCCGCGGCAGCAGCATGAACAACGACGAGGAGACCGGCCGCGGCAGGGTCACCCGCTACGCCGACGTGACCGTCGCCGCCGAGGGCCGCATCGCCGCCGTGCATGTCAAGGCGGGCGACAGCGTGAAGACCGGCGATCTGCTCTTCGAGGTCATCGACGCGCTGAGCGCCAGGGACGCGCCCCTCACGCTCACGGCCCCGTGCTCCGGCGCCGTCACGCTGCTGGGCACCACCTCCGGCGCGCAGGTCTACCGCGGCCAGCTGCTGTGCGAGATCGCGGATCTGTCCGCCCTGGAGCTGAGCGCGCAGGTCGATGAGCTCGACCTCACCAGCGTCAAGATCGGCGACGTGCTCACCTACACGCTCGACGCCTATGACGGCGAGACGTTCTCCGGCACCGTGACCGAGATCCGGCCTGTCGGCACGACGCGCCAGAACGCGACGTACTTTGACGTGCGCATCACCCTGCCCACCGGCAGAACGCTCCTGCCCGGCATGAACGCGACGGTGACGCTCAGCAAATAAGGAGGCCAACCCATGGCTCAGCCCTTTACCGAGGCACAGCGCAGCGCCATCCGCCAGCAGCTCTTTGACAGCGCCTGCCGCTTCGCGCTGACGCCCGGCGTACGAAAGACGTCCCTGGAGATGCTCACCGCGGAGGCGGGCATCTCCAAATCCTCGTTCTACAAGTTCTTCGAGAGCAAGGAGGAGCTGTTTCTGCGTGTAGCGGCCCACTGGGAGGCGACGGCGCTCACGCGGGCCTCGCAGGCGCTGGAGCGCAGCGCGGGCCGCAGCGACAAGGAGCGCGCCGCCGACTTCGTGTTCACGGCGTTTGAGACGATCCGCCAGCTGGGCATCGAGCGTTTCCTGCGGGAGGACCTGCCGGCGCTGCGGGACGCATTCCCGGAGGAGGCGGCGCGCAGGCACTGCATGAACTCCGCGGCGAACATCTTTGCGCGGCTTCAGCAGGCGCAGATCCGCTTTACCGCGCCGGACGCGACCGTGCGCTCGGTGATTCAGCTCATGTATCTGTCGATTCTGAACAGCGCGGAGATCGGCGACTCGTTTTTTCCCGCGCTGCGCGAGCTGGTCGCAAGCGCCTGCGACAGGCTGGTGGCATAAGGCATATATCAAACAGCTGCCGTGTTTCCCTCCGGAGATGGGAGAGAAGCACGGCAGCTTTCCATCTATATGATCCTGCGGAATAAGCTCCGGGGATTGAGGAGCCCTTTCTGGCGGCTGCGTCACTTGCCGGGCACGCCGCTTGTGGCGATGGCCTCATCCGCATGGGCGGCCAGATCCATCGTGACGGCCTCGACCTGCAGAATCTGCCCGCCGAGTCCGTAGTATCTGGTCACCATGCCGCTCGAATAGCTGCCGCCGTCCGGCTCGTAAAGATAGCAGACGCCGTTCTCGTGGCGAACCTCGAGCTGGGACTTGTACTTGCGCAGCCCGTCGGCGTACGCCTCGACGAATTCCTCCACGGTGTTGTATGCCGAGCCGTCCCGGACGCCGAGCCTGATCTCGATGTGGTCATTCGAGAGGCTTTCCACCCCGCCCAGACTGCTGTACTGGATGGTGTAGTCGGACGGGAACGAGAGGATCACGTCCTGTCCCCCGTAGGGGGCCGGAAAACGTGCAGGTGATCGGGCCGTCCGTGCTGTCGGCGGCGGCGAGGGCCGCCAGCGATGCGCGCATCAGCAGGCAAAGCAGGCATGTCAGGGCTTTTCTCATGGTGACCTCCTGCAGCTTGGGCTTGTGTACACCCGAAGTGGGGATACACGGCCAATATACATGCCAGCCCGGCCCATGTCAAGCATCGTCAGGGGAAAATGCGCAGGGTGTTCCGGCCGCGGGCCGTCATTCCCCGCCGTCGAAGCCGACCATCAGCCCGCCCTTCTCGGCATAGTAGCTGCAAAGCCCGCGGCACACGTCCACCCGCACGTCGGCCTGCGGATGCGCCTCCCGGATGAGCGCCGCCAGCTGCTGCGCGCCCGCCTCGTTCATGCAGTGGGCGATGCGCACTCTGCCGCCCGCATAGCCCATCGCCTTCATGTCGGAAAACAGCGTGCGCAGAGCGTTCTTTTCCCCGCGGCACTTGTGCATCGGCTCCAGCGTGCCCTCTGCGCTCGCCCGGCCGACGACCCAGATGCCCAGCACGCTCGCGATCTTCGCGACAGCCGGGCTGATGCGCCCGTTGTTCGCCAGATTCGTCATCGACTGCAGGGCAAAGGAGAGGTGCGTGCGGCGCATGCCCTCGCGGGCACTCTTCTCGAGCACCTCGAACGGCTGCCCCGCCAGAATGCCCTCGCGCAGCTGATCGACCGTCAGCTGCAGCTCCGGTCCCGCGGAGAGCGAATCCAGCACGCAGACCTTCGCGCCCGGATGAACCGAGCGGTATTCCTCCGCCGCCTGCACCGCCGCCGAGTGGCTGCCGGAGAGCGTGCCCGTGATGGTCACGGCGAACACCTCGTCCGCGTCGCCGAAGGCGGTCAGCCATTCGTGCACGTTCGGGCAGGAGGAGCCGCTCGGTCCGCCCTCGCGGCGCAGCGCCTCCACCATCGCCGCGACGTCCAGCTCCGGCGTGTCCGCGTATTCGGCCTGACGGGTGATGATCTTCATCGGCACGCAGGCGTAGGAGACGTCCGGCAGATCGAAGAGGTTCGACGAGGAATCCGTCACGATGCGGGTTTTCATGGATCAACGCTCCTTTGAATCCGATTATCGGTTTTTACAAAACTGATCGAGGGATATTGTATAGCATATCGAAGATCCTGTCAAGCGTTTTTTCAGAACCGATAAACCGGATGCGTTGACTTTTTCCGCCGCTTTCTTTATAATGATGCGCAGGGGGGAAGCAGCATGGATCAGGCAATCAAGGAGAAGATGGACGCGGCGCTGCCGGACATCCGTCTGCCGCGCTACCGGGAGATTCCGGACGTGGGGCTGTATCTGGAGCAGGTGACCAAGTACGTCAGCGACAGCCTCGCGCCGCTGGGCCAGGGGACCGTCACGGGCTCCATGGTCAGCAACTATGTGAAGAAGGGCATCCTCGCCAGCCCTGTGCGCAAGCAGTATGGCCGCGAGCAGATCGCGCATCTGATCTACATCACGGTGGTCAAATCGGTGCTGCCGATGGAGGACATCCGCCTGATGCTCTCCATCCAGAAGCGCACCTACGACAGCGCCGTGGCCTACGACTACTTCTGCACGGAGCTGGAAAACGTGCTCGACTACGTCTTCGGCCGCAAGCCGGAGATGGACGCGGTGGGCGTGGAGCGCACGGCGGGGGAGAAGCTGATGCTGCGCAACACGATCATCACCGTGGCGCACAAGGTGTACCTCACGCGCCTGTGCGCTGTGCTGCGCGAGCAGGAGGAGGGCGCAAAGGCGACGGAGGGACAGGCATAGGCCGGGCAGACGGAGGGAGGACACGGACATGGAGCGGCTTTCCTTTGACTTTGTCGTCGTGGGCGGCGGCATGGCGGGCCTGTGTGCGGCGATCGCCGCCGCGAGGCATGGCGCGAGGACGGCACTGATTCACGCCCGTCCGATGCCCGGGGGCAACGCCGGCAGCGAGATCCGCATGCACATCTGCGGTGCAGACGACCACATGCGCAGGCCCAACGCGCGGGAGACGGGCATCGTCGAGGAGATTCTGCTCGAGCACAAGCGCCGCAACCCGACGAACAGCTATGCGGTGTTCGATTCGATCCTGTGGGAAAAGGCGGCGTTCTGCGAGAATCTGACGCTGTTTCTCAACACCTGTGCGGACGGCGTGACGATGCGGGAGGGCCGCATCGAAAGCGTCAGCGCCTATCAGCAGACGACGGAGAAGCGCATGACGTTTTCTGCGCCGCTGTTTGCCGACGCGACCGGCGACGGCAGCCTGGGCGCATGGGCGGGCGCGGACTTCACCGTGGGCCGGGAGGCGCGGTCCGCCTATGGCGAGCCCCATGCGCCGGAGCGGGCGGACCGCTGCACGATGGGGAATTCGCTCATGTTCAAGGCGCGGGACGCGGGGCATCCGGTGCCCTTCGTCAAGCCCGCATGGGCGAACACCTACACGGAGCATGACCTGCGGCGCCGGATTCACGAGGACGTGACCTCCGGATACTGGTGGGTCGAGCTGGGCGGCGGCCGGTACAATACCATCGACGACGCCGAGGTTCTGCGCGACGAGCTGCTCAGGGCGGTGTACGGCGTGTGGGACCACATCAAGAACGGCGGCGATCACGGCGCGCAGAACATGGATTTGGAGTGGGTCGGCGTGCTGCCGGGCAAGCGCGAGAGCCGCAGGCTGCTGGGCGACTATGTGCTCTGCGAGGCGGACTGCGCGCAGGGCAGGCGCTTTGCGGACGCCGTCGCCTATGGCGGATGGCCGATGGACGTGCACACCGTGGAGGGCTTCCTCAACGACAGCGACGATCCGACCGTCTGGCTGCGGCTTCAGGATGTCTATACGATCCCGTACCGCTGCTACTATTCCCGCAACATCCCCAACCTGTTCATGTGCGGGCGGATCATCAGCGCCTCGCACATGGCGTTTGCCTCCGCGCGCGTGATGGCGACCTGTGCGGTCGGCGGACAGGCCGTGGGCACGGCGGCGGCCATCGCGGTGCGCAGGGGCATCCTACCCCGGGAGGTCGGCGCGCACATCGCGGAGCTTCAGCAGACGTTGCTGCGGGATGACTGTTACATCCCGGGCATCGCCAACGGGGACGGGGACGACCTCCTGCGGACGGCGCGCGCGTCGGCGAGCCATGCGCTGCCGGGCTGCGGGGCGGAGAACGTGCTCAGCGGCGTGGCGCGCACCGTCGGCGAATGCGCGAACTGCTGGGCGGCCCCTGCGGCGGACGACCCGTCGCTGACGCTTCGCCTGGCCGCGCCCGCGGACGTCGGGGAGGTCCGGCTGACGTTTGACAGCAATCTGTCCCGGGAGATCACCATCAGCATCAACCGGGAGGTGCTGGGGCGTCAGAGCGAAAGCACCCCTGAGGAGCTGGTCCGCGCATGCAGCCTGGTGTTTGAGCTGGAGGGCCGCGCCGTCTGCCGGAAGGCGCTGGACGGGCTGACGCAGCGGCATTGCGTCGTCCGGCTGGATCAGCCGGTGCGCTGCGACGCCATCCGGCTGGAGGACTTCCGGACCCACGGCGCGCAGGTCGTCCGGGTCTTCGAGGTCCGGGCGTACGCACAGGGGCATGAAGGGTGACAGAAGAACAGACAGCCCGCGAGGCACAGAGGCTTCGCGGGCTGTTTCTGTCTGTATGGCGGGATATTGGTGGGTTTTCCTGTCTCCTTTGCGCGGAGATGATGCGGCGGACGGGGGATCAGAGGACCGGCGTGAGCACCTTCTGATAGGTGACACGCTCGCCGTTCTCCTTCAGCTTGGCGCGCACGAAAAAGTAGCTTGGACCCAGCGGGGTGAACTGGTGCTGCTCGATCACCTCGTTCACGCGCGCGAGCATGGACGTGCGGACGCCCTCGAGGCCCCGGTCGTTGAGCCCGTCGCCGATGGGCCGCCGGTCGAACACCTCCAGACAGCGCATCGGCGGCACATACACCGCCGGCTCGCCGTAGGTGAGGTTCATCGCCCGGGCGAACGCCATCGGCATTGCCAGCCCCCAGATGATCTTCGGGCCGTCCCGGTGCCCGCGGTTCACGCAGGCCGCCACGCGCACGGCGGGCAGCCACTGGTTCCACTCCCCAGCCAGCGCGAAAACCCGCTCGTCCTCAATGAAATTGAAATCCTGAATCTGTGCCAGAAAGAAAAAATCCCCGTGCTCGTCAACCGTCCAGCAGGGGTCCTCGTGGAAGAAATGCGCCTCCTCGCGGGCCATGCTGATGTACTTCTTCGCGTACTTGAGGTAGCAGATCTGCCGCTCCAGCGCCTCCTGCTTTGCCTCGAGAGCGTCGAGCGTTTCCTCATAGGGTGAATTCAGCATGCTCCGGATTTCCGCGGCCGAATAGCCCAGATTGCGCAGCTTCACGCACTCCTGCACCACGGAAATGTGGCGCCCCTCATAGGAGCGGTATCCGTTCTGCGCCACATGCGGATCGAGCACGCCGTGCTGATCATAGTATTTGAGAAAACTCGACGTTACGCCGAGTTTTTTTGGATACCTCACCGATCGAATAGCGTTTCAAACTGCATCAATCCCCTTCATTCATCTGACCACTCCGCGAAAATCATATCATATCTGCACAAAAAGCGCAAGGAGAAATGACGCATTTTTTGTAATCTCCGGGCGCTTGACCCGACGCTGCGTCGCCGTTTACATTAATTTCAGCCATAGTCGATAAAAAAACCGGTGCGCTGAAGACATTCTGCACAACATCGGGCCAAGAAGGAGGAGATCACCCCGCAAGCACCCATCAAGCCCCTTCATCCCGCCCCAAAGAAACGCCATGAAAGAAAAGGAGAATCACCATGAAAAAGCTGTTTGTCCTTCTGCTGGCCGCCCTCATGCTCTGCGCCTGCGCGCTGGCCAGCGCTGAAATGACCAAGGAAGAAATCCAGGCCCTGTTTGACAGCGAGATGCACGAGGCCCGCTACATCACCCAGCGCGGCAAAGCGTATGAGTACGAGCCCTTCCAGCGCTACCTGAGCTTCTGGTTCCAGAAGGTCTGGTTCGTCACCGACTACAAGAAGATCCCGATCACCGACGTGGAGAACGCCGAGGAGATCCTCACGACCCTGAGGTCCCTGCGTGAGCAGCTGGTGCAGGTCGTGGATGATCCGGAGAGCGTCGCCTGGTACATCTGGGGCGAGAGCATGCCGCAGGCCGCCGGCGCCGACGCGTATGACTACACCTGTGCGTATGACGAGGCGGGCTTGACGCATCAGGAGCAGGCGTTTCTGAAGGAATACCAATTTACGCAAAGGAGGCGGTCAGCCCATGACGGCAAACCTGTTTGAGCACACCCATGCGCATTGGGCGAAGTACAGCAACTATGAATGGCGAACAGTGCCCGATGGGCACGATTATTTGCTGCCTACTGCCGATGCGAAACCGTCCGTGTATGACCCCATCCCGCAGGCTGATGCGCTCGTCGTAGAGGCCGTCAATATCGGGCTGCTGCTGTTCCACAAGGCGTCTGACGCGAAGCTGAAGGAGGCCATGCTGGGCTTTGCCCGCCGGTACGGCCTGCTCGGCTTGATGACTGCGCTCCCGACCACACCCCGGTTTGTAGAGTACGAGAAGGTCTACCTGCCGAAGAATCCGTACATCCGGCAGGAGACCATGGAGACTCAGGACTACCTGAAGCTCTTCTTTCCGTTCGCTATGCCGGACTTCCACAAGCGGGGTATTGAATCGCTCTGGCAAATATCCGGCGAGGACAGAATACAGATCGCGCTGGCGATGACCTTCCGGGACGAGCCGCAGGCGAAGGCCATGTCCTTCATGCGGGGCTATGGCGAGCGCTTCGACTGGCTGAAAGAGGTCTTCCGGGACTGGGCATTTGCCTTCACCTCCGCTTACCTCTACGAGCACGACAGAAAGTACCTTGATCGAAACGCACAGGAGCTTTACCGGCAGGGCATCGCGTGCTTTGAGGGCAATGTGCCGGGCTATCATCTGGAGCTGCGCGACCATTCCGTGATGGTGTGGGACTTCCATTCGTTGTTGCTGACCATTCGGTTCTTCTTCTCCCTGAGCCTGACCGACATGAAGAACCCGCTGAAGATGTGCGAACATTGCCAGCGGGCCTTCATCGCCAAGCGTGCCGATTCCCGATTCTGCTCGGACGATTGCCGAAAGAAGCACAAGGCAGAAGAATAAGCAGTCATGCAAGCACGAAGGAGAGGATGCGGAGAGCGCAATCGGTCCCCTTGTTCAGAAGCCATGCCGCAAGGCTTGGTGCAAAGGCGAAGAACAGGCCAATGCCGACTGCTTGCCACACCATCAACGGCTGCGCATGAACGAGCCATCCGGCGACAGCTCCGATCAGGAACACGCTTGCCAGCAGATGCGTGACGACGGACGAGATTCCAATCAGGACAGCGCCTAGCAGTTGAAGGGCAAGCAACGTGAGAAGAAAGGGGATTGCTGCAAGCCGGAGAGGCAGCTTGATGAGTTTCAAAAGCATATCGGGGCACCTCTCATGCGAAAACCAGCTCAGCAAGAAGGATTTCTTCGACCTGGTGGTGGATGGCGTTCATTCGCTGAACCCATTCCATCTGATTCTCCGCTTTCAGCTCCTCTGTCACGCCCTCCTGCGCCTGCATCTGGCGGGCCAGCTGCTCCAGCCGTTCCTGACAGGTGCTGTCGATTTCCTGCAGGTGTTCTATAAGTCTGCCGGAGAGCAGAAGCCGCGTGTACAGTCCTGGGCGATGTTCTTCGAGATAGCGCAGGCGCATCCGTCCGTATTTGCCCAAAGGGCGCTGTTCTGCTTCGGTCAGGCCAATGTCGGGCAGCAGGTAGTCTCCGTTTCGATGATAGGTGAGCTTCATGATGAAATCCTCGCTTTCCGCTGCATAGAAAAAGCAGCTATGGTATTGAAGGTTTCCCTTCGTACCATAGCTGCTTGACATCCTCGCGGATTTGCAGAATAAGTATGTCATCGCGGTAGTGGTAAGGGAGAACCTTCCCTTACATAATAACTACCATGCATCCCCGGAGCAATTCTTTCGTTTTGTAAAAAGTCTTATCGGCTGACTGAGGTCATCCGTCAGGAAGGATGGTGGTCCGATGCACTCTTGGGGAAAAAAGCAGCCGGATGACGCGCCCTCGCACGACGCGCAGGTGGACACGGCTGCCCAGCCGCTCATCAGCCACCTGATGGCGCTGCGCAGGCTGCTCGTCGCTTGCCTGATTGCGATCGTGGCGGGCTTCGTCGTGTCCTTCTATGTGCTGTGTGAGCCGCTGCTCGACTTCATCACCGCGCCCATCGAGGCCCGCGGCATCACCATCATCTACACCGCGCTCAGCGAGGCGATGACCACCAAGCTCAAGGCCTCGCTGGTTTCCGGCGTGGTGCTGGTCTGCCCATTCATCTTCTACCGCGTCTGGGCGTTCATCCGCCCGGCGCTCTACGAGAGCGAGATCCGCACGTTCCGGCTGCTGTTTCTGCTGGGGCTGGCGCTGTTTCTGACGGGCATCGTCTTCTGCTACCGCTACGTCTACGGGCTGGCGGTCAACTTCTTCATCGTGGCGGGCGAGAACCTCGCCACGCCGATGCTGTCCATCGACAAGTATGTCGCCTTTCTCTTCTCGTTCATTCTGCCCTTCGGCGTGGTGTTCGAGCTGCCCATCTCCGTGTACATCGCGACGCGCAAGGGCTGGGTCAGCTATGAAAAGCTGCGCGGCTGGCGCAAGTTCGTGTTCTTCGGCATCTTCGCGCTGGCGGCCATCCTGACCCCGCCGGACATCATCTCGCAGGTGATGCTCGGCGTGCCGATGTATCTGCTGTTCGAGGTCGGCATCCAGGTGTCGCGCTTCACGAAGCCGCGTGTACCGGAGAAAACGGACTGACAGATCATAACGGGGCTGTCAGGCTAAGAATCCAGACAATCCAAGCAAAACGAAGAGGGTTTGCGCCCGAAGGTTTCCAAAGGGCGATCGGAAGCCCTTTGGCGGGGCGTTGGGGCAGAGCCCCAAACTCAAAAAGCCAATTATTCTTAGAAATGCTGCTTTGTGGATTGTTCGGTATTAGCTTGACAGGCCCGTTTGTTTTGGCGCAGAAAAATGTGCCAGGGCATCGTGCGGCGGGCGCGTCCCGCCAGAAATATTGATATAACGCAAGAATAGCTTCGGGAATACATGAAGGGACCGCAGCGCCCGCTAGGGCTCCCGGAGCGGCAGCACGTTGGCCGGGCTGATGCCCAGCATTTGCGGGAACTGCGCGGGCTTCCTGTCCTTGGGCACGCGCCACCAGATTGCCGAGCTGTCGTCCGGCTGGTTTTCCCAGCGGAACGTCAGAATCCACTCGAACGGCTCCTCCATCTGGTCGACGAGCCGCACGGGCGCGCTGTTGACGCCCGTCTTCGGGTTGAAGTAGTGCGCGCGGATGCCTACCGCGGTCACGTCGTCCGGCACGGGCAGCGCCGTCGTCAGGCAGATGCCCCAGTCGGGCACGTCCAGCTCGTATTCGCCCGCCCTGCGCGCCCGCGCGATGTTCTTGCAGCCCGTAATCTGCGCCGCGCGCACGCTGCCGGGGTCGGCAAAGAGCGCCTTGGTCGGCTTTTTCGCCAGAATCCGGCCCGCGTCCATCACGGCGATCTCCCCGCACAGGTGATACGCCTCGTTGCGGTCGTGCGTCACCAGCAGCGTGCTCTGGCCCAGACAGGCCAGCAGCTCCCGCAGCTCCCACTGCAGCCGCATGCGCAGGTGGCTGTCCAGCGCGGAGAACGGATCGTCGAGCATCCGCAGGCGCGGATGGCTCACGAGGATGCGTGCCAGCGCTGTGCGCTGCGCCTGCCCGCCGGAGAGCTGGTTCGGCCTGCGCTCGAGCAGGTCGGTCAGCTGCAGAAGCTGCGCCACGCGCGCGACTTCGTCCTCCCGGCGCGCCCGGTCGCGCTCGCCGTGCAGCCCGCAGAGGATGTTTTTGCGCACCGTCATGTTCGGAAAGAGCGCGTAGCTCTGGAACAGATAGCCCACATGCTGCTGCTGCGGGGGGCAGGCAGATGCGCCGCTTTCCGTCGTAGAGCGTCACGCCGTCCAGCTCGATGTGCCCGCTGTCGGGCGTCTCGATGCCCGCGATGCACTTGAGCGTCATGCTCTTGCCGCAGCCGGAGGCGCCCAGCAGGCCGACCACGCCGCCTTCCGCCTCAAGCTGCGTGCGCAGCGTGAACGCGCCCAGCCGCTTTTCGATATCGACAATCAGGCTCATGCGCGCCTCACCGCCTTCTTCTGCCGCTCCTCGAGCAGGTTCACAATCAGCAGCACCACTGTGCTGATCGCCAGGTTCACCAGCACCCAGAACATCGCCCCGGCTTCGTCGTTCGTGCGCCAGAGCTGATAGACCGTGGTGGAGATGGTCGCCGTGCGCCCGGGCGTATAGCCGATGAGCATGCTCGTCGCGCCGTATTCGCCCAGCGCCCGCGCGAAGGAGAGCACCGCGCCCGCCAGAATGCCCTGACGGCACGCCGGCATGCGGATGCGCCAGAAGATGAACGTGTTGCTCAGGCCCAGCGTCCTCCCGGCGTCGGCAAGCGTGCGGTCGAAGCTCTCGAACGCGCCGCGCGCCGTGCGGTACATCAGCGGAAAGGCGACCACGGACGCGGCCAGCACGCCGCCCGACCAGTGCATGACGAACTTCACGCCCAGCTGCGCGAGCAGCATGCCCAGCGGACGCTTCGCGCCGAACACCAGCAGCAGGAAGTAGCCGCAGACCGTCGGCGGGAGCACCATCGGCAGCGTGAGCACGACGTCGAGCACGCCCTTGACGAGGCGGGGCAGGCGCGAGGCATAGTACGCCGCGCCGATGCCCAGAAAGAACACGATTACGCTGCTGATGGCGGCGATGCGCAGGGAATTGAGCAGGGGATACCAGTCCATATGTCTTCCTCCGTAGCAAAGGGCGGGCGCCGCTTTTGCCTCCCGCAGGAAGCGCGCGGCGTCCGCCCGGCGCCTGTGTGATTACTCCGCCCTGACCGGCGTGAAGCCCACGCCCTCGAAGACGGCGGAGGCCGCGTCCCCGGTCAGATAGTCGAGGAACGCCTGCGCCGCCTCGGGATGCGCGCTCGTGCTGAGCACCGCCGCCGGATAGATCACCTGGCCGCACATCTCGGCCGTCGCGCTGTCCACGACGGTCAGGCCCGCGCTGTACGCGTCCGTGCCGTAGATGACGCCGCAGTCCACGGACGCCTCCTTCACCTGCGTGGTGACCTCCTTGACGTTCGTGCCGTAGGTCAGCACGCCGGTTTTTGCCAGCGCCGCCTCGTCAAGGCCGTAGAAGGCGAGGATCTTCTGCGTGTACTGGCCCACCGGCACGTCGCTGTTGCCCATGGCCAGCAGCACGTTGCCGCTCGCGAGGCGGCCGGCGAGGTCGTCAAAGCCCGCGATGCCCTTCGGGTTGCCCTCCGGCACGACGAGCGTCACCTTGTTTTCCAGCAGGTCGATGCGCGTGCCCGCGGCGACGAAGTCGAGCCGGTCGGGGTTGACGCTCTCATCCCTGCTGATGTCGAGCTGGTTCATCTGCTTTTGTCCGGCGGAGATGAACACGTCGCACGCGGCGCCCTCCTGGATCTGCGTCTTGAGCGTGCCGGAGGAATCGAAGTTGAACACCAGCGAGACGTCCGGGTGCTCCGCCTCGTAGGCGGCCTTGATTTCGGTCAGCGTTTCGGTCATGGAGGCGGCCGCGAACACGACCAGCTCCGTCGTTTCCGCCAGCGCGACGCCGGTGGCGCAGCAGGCCACAAGCAGGGCTAGCAGCAGGCAGATGCGTTTCTTCATGGGACCGCTCCTTTTTCTTCCCGTATTTCAGGGAGTATAGCAAGCGGCATGGGTTTACATGCCGGATTGCGCGCTTTGTCCCCTGCGCGTCACGTTCTCGCGCAGTCCTGCACCTCGTTTCGCAGCAGCCCCATCGCGTGCGGAATCGTGTCCATGAACACGTCCATGCTCTCCATGCAGGCCTTCGGGCTGCCGGGGAGGTTGATGATCAGCGTTTTGCCGCGGATGACGCTCGCGCCGCGCGAGAGCATCGCGTGATGCGTGTACTTCATGCTCTGTGCGCGGATGGCCTCCGCGATGCCCGGCGCCAGGCGCGTGGCCACCGCCAGCGTCGCCTCGGGCGTGGTGTCCCGGGGGGAGAAGCCCGTGCCGCCCGTGGTCAGGATGAGATCGAGCTGGCGCTGGTCGCACAGGCGGATGAGCGCCGCCTTGAGCGGCCCCTGCTCGTCGGCAAGCAGCAGCTGCTCCACGACCTCATAGCCGCTCTCCGTAAGCCGCCTGGCGATGGCTGGGCCGCTCTCGTCCACGCGCTCGCCGCGCGCGCCCTTGTCCGAGAGCGTGATGACCGCCGCCTGCCACGGGCGCACGCCCCTGCGCGGCTCGATCGCCATTTCGTCGCCGACGTGGATTTCGCCCGGCTCCAGCACGCGCGCGAACACGCCCTCGCGCGGCATGATGCAGTCGCCCATCTTCTTGAAAATTTCGCAGTGGCTGTGGCATTCCTTGCCGATCTGCGTCATCTCCAGCAGCACGTCGCCGCAGCGCAGCAGCGTGCCCGCCGGCAGCGCGCGGAAGTCAAAGCCCTCGACGACGAGGTTCTCGCCGAACGCGCCCGGCACGACGCCCGCGCCCTTTTCGTTGAACGCGGCGATCTTGTCCGCGCTCAGCAGGCTGACCTGCCGGAGCCAGTGGCCCGCGTGCGCGTCGCCGTCGATGCCCCAGTCCGCGGAGAAGTACCCGCTCTGCACGTCCTTTTTCTGGATGCCGCGCCGGTCGCTCGTGCAGACCGCAATCACCTTGCCCATCGCATTATCCTCCGATCTCGTTCATCCGGCGCGCCTCGCGGTCGCCGACGTTCTCGAAAAAGCCGTGTCTCGCCGGCTTGGCGGCAATCGCCCCGGCGAGCGCCGCCTGCAGTTCATCATCCGACGCGCCGCCGCGCAGCAGCGCGCGCACGTCCAGCCCTGCCGTGTGGTTGAGGCAGAGCTTCAAAAAGCCGTCCGCCGTCAGCCGCACGCGGTTGCAGCTGCCGCAGAATTCGTGGCTCATCGGGCTGATGAGCCCGATGCTCCTGGCAAAGCCCTCCGGGCGCACATAGCGCGCCGGGCCGAAGCCATGGGGCTGCGCATCCGGGGCAAGCGGCCCCAGGGCCGCGCAAAGCCTTGCGAGCACCTTGTCCGTGGGAATGGGGGAGAGCGCCGCACCGCAGCCCACCGGCATCAGATCGATGAAGCGCACGCACAGCGGCCGGTCCTTCGCCAGCATCGCCAGCGCGGGGAGGTCCTCCTCGTTCATGCCGCGCACGGGCACGGCGTTGTCCTTCACCTGCAGCCCGAGCGCAAGCACCTCGCCGATCACCGAAAGCGCGCGGGAAACGTCCCCGCCGCGCGTCATCCGCCGGTAGGCGTCGGGATTGAGCGTGTCGAGGCTCACGTTGAGCGCGGAGAGCCCCGCCTCCTTCGCCCAGGCGACGCAGCCGTCAAGCAGCAGGGCGTTGGTCGTCATGGAGACGGTTTCGATGCCCGGGATGGCGTGAAGCCGCTCGACCAGCGTGAGGCAGCCCCGCCGCGCCATCGGCTCCCCGCCGGTGACGCGCACATGGCGGATGCCCAGTGCGGCGAGCGCGCGCACCGTGCGCACGATCTCCTCATAGCTGAGCACGTCCTCGTGGCGCATGCACGTCACGCCACGCTCCGGCATGCAGTAGACGCAGCGCAGGTTGCAGCGGTCGGTGATGGAGATGCGCACATAGTCGATTTCCCTGCCGCAGCGGTCAAGCATGCGCACCGTCCCCCTTTGGCGACGCCGCAAATTCCGGGTCGTTCACAAACGTGCCGCTCTTGCCGCCCGTTTTTTTCGCCAGGTGGATGCCGGTGATCTCCATGCGCTTGTCGATCGCCTTGCACATGTCGTATATGGTCAGCAGCGCGACGGACACGCCGGTGAGCGCCTCCATCTCCACGCCGGTCTGACCGGTGAGCTTGGCGGTGCAGACCGCCTCGACGGTGAGCGCCTCCTCGTCCACGCGAAAGTCCACCGAGCACTTGCCGATGGGCAGCGGATGGCACAGGGGAATCAGCTCGCTCGTGCGCTTGACGGCCATGATGCCCGCCACGCGCGCGACGCCGAGCACGTCACCCTTCTTTGCCGTGCCCTCCACGATGGCGCGCATCGTGTCCGCACTGACGCGGATTTTCCCCTTGGCGACGGCGGTGCGCGCCGTCTCGCGCTTGTCCGTCACGTCGACCATGACGGCCTGACCGTTTTCATCAAAATGCGTGAGCTTCTCGATCACAGCAGCAGCACCTCCACCTCGTCGCCGTCTGACAGCGGGCCGCTTCCGGCGGGGATGTCGATGAGCGCATTGCAGCCGATCATCGTGGCGAGCGAGCCGCTCGAATGGTTTTCCCCCGTCAGGCGCACCGTGCCGCCCTCGCAGCGGGCGCGGATGAGCCGCCGTCCGGGGCTGGCCTTCGCAAAGCTGCCCTGCAGCGTCGCGCGCACGCGGGGCGTCTGCCAGTCGCCCTGACCGGCCAGCCTGCGCAGCACGGGCGCGGCGAACACCTCGAAGCACGCCAGCGCCGCGAACGGGTTGCCGGAGAGGCAGAGGACCAGCTTGCCCTCGTACAGCCCGCACAGCAGCGGGCTGCCCGGCTTCATGGCGACCTTCCAGAAGAGCCGCTGCGCGCCCATCAGCGGCAGCACGCGGTGCATGATGTCCTTTTTGCCCACGGACACGCCGCCCGTGGTGAGGAGCACGTCGGCCTGGCGCGCAGCCTCCTCAAGCGCGTCCGCGACGGCCTGCGGCTCGTCCGGGCAGCTGGGGAGCGCGTCCGCCGCGACGCCCATCTCGCAAAGCCGGGCGGTCAGCACCGCGCGGTTGGCGTCGTAGATCTGCCCGAAGCGCAGCGGCCCGCCCGGCTGCGCCAGCTCGTCGCCGGTGCACAGCAGCGCCGCGCGCACCGGGCGGTACACGGTCACATCCGTCACGCCCACGCTGGCGAGCACGCCGATGTGCGCGCTGGTGATGCGCTCCCCGCGGTGCAGCAGCACCGTGCCGCGGGGGACGTCCTCGCCCGCGCGGCAGATGTTCTTCCCATGGCCCTCCGGCGCAAAGACGCGCACCGTCTCCATGCCCTCGTCCGTGTCTTCCTGCCGGATGACGCAGTCGCACATGGGCGGCACGGGCGCGCCGGTCATCAGCCGCAGCGCCTGCCCGTGGGCTACGTCAAAGCGCGCCCCGCAGCCCGCGCAGGCCTCGCCCACGACGGTGAGCACGGCGGGCGCTTCCCGCGAGGCCCCGGCGATGTCCGCGCTGTGCAGCGCATAGCCGTCCAGCGGCGAGCGGTCAAACGGCGGCACGTCCATGGGCGAGGCGACCTCCTGCGCGCAGACGCGCCCCAGCGCCGCGCCGAGCGGCAGCTGCTCCGTCTGTGCGACCAGATGAACGTGTTCAGTCAGCAGCAAAAGCGCGCTTTCCAGTGTTTCCATGCTCTTTCCCTCCGTCAAATAGCGCGCTTATTTGCCGAAGCCGCAGTTGGGATAGGTGCACACCGGGCAGTTCAGGCACAGCCCGCCCTCGCCCATGGCGACGATGTCCTCCCGGGCAATGGGGATCCCCGCGGCGACGCGGCAGAGCACCAGGTCGAAGATCGTGCGCCTGGCGTACATCACGCAGCCCGGCAGGCCGAGAATCGGGAGCTCACCGCCGTCCTTCCCCGGCAGGTAGCCCACCAGCAGCATGGCCCCGGGCAGCACCGGCGCGCCATAGGTCACGATGCGCGCACCGCTGTCGCGGATGGCGGCAGGCGTGCGGTCGTCCGGATCGACGCTCATGCCGCCCGTCGTCAGGATGAGCTCCGCGCTCGCGTCCCGCAGCCGGTAAATCGCCGCGATGATCGTCTCTTTGTCGTCCGGGCACTTCTCATGCCCGATGACCGTCATGCCGTACGCCGCCAGCTTTTCCTCCACGACTGGGGTGAACGTGTCCTCGATGCGCCCGTAGAAGACCTCGCTGCCGGTGGTCACGATGCCGCAGCGCAGGGGCTGGAACGGCAGCACGTTCATCAGCGGGGCGTCTCCGGCGACGCGGCGCACGCGCTCCATCTTCTCCTTCGATATGACCAGCGGGATGACGCGCGTGCCCGCCAGCTTGTCGCCCGCATGAACCGGCGTCATGCCGTGGCGCGTGGCGATCATGATCTCCTCGCTGCCGTTGACGGCCAGCAGGCGCCCGCTGTCGATGACGAGCAGGCCGTCGCAGGCCGCCGTCAGCTCGATCTTGCCCTCGCTGGGCTGACCGGCGGTGATGTTCTGTCCCATGCATACGTCCCGAAGGATCGCCGCGGCCTCGTCCTCATGGAGCATGGAATCGTCCTTCTCCCAGACGTACAGGTGATCCTTGCCCAGCCGCAGCAGCTCCGGAATATCCTCCGGCGCCACGACATGCCCCTTTTTGAACGCGACGCCCTTTTTCACATCTTTCACAATGACCGTGATGTCGTGACAGAGCACGCAGCCCACGGCCACCGTCGTATTTATGCACTTCACGAGGCTCCATCCAATCGTAAAGCAGTATATCATACTATCAAATGCATTTTAAGTGAAAGAACACAATAATCATCCTGCAAATTGGTATATTCACATTTTTGTTTGTACAGAATATCGTGCCGCGTGGGGGACGGGGGAAAATGTCAATTCATTCACTATGCGCTCCCGGATGGGAGGGACGGGGCATGCGCATCATCACGCCGGAGGGAAAACTGTTCGGCTCCGCACGCTGCGCGGGAGACGGCCGGCGGCCAAGCATTCCGGCTCTGTTTGGGATTCGTGGGAGCAGCCCACTCCAAAACAAACCGGCATGATGCCGGCTGCATCACCGACAAAGTGCTGTAAATCCCGCTGCTTTGTGCCCGAGGCCGATGCTTTGCGGAAAGATTTACATAACAAAAATAGAGAAGGGATTTCGGTCCCTTCTCTTTGTACAGTACAGGAAATTGTGTAAAGCATCGTGCGGCGGGCATAGCCTGCTTTGCTCATTGCTTCTCCTGCCCGGCCCACTGCACCAGGTCGCGAAGCAGTGCGCCGCGGTTTTCCAGCGTGACCGTCAGCAGCAGCACGTCCTCCCGCGCGGCGATCTCCCTGGGCAGCGGCGCGTCGCAGCGCTGGAGCACGCCCAGCACGCGCTTGCCGCCGTTAAGACACGCCCGCACCTGGGCGGCAAATGCCGTCGCGTCGCGCTCCAGCCGCCCCAGCTCGTCCATCAGCAGAAAGGGCGCATTGCCTGCGAGGCTGCGGCGCAGGATCTCCACGCCGTTTTCCTCAAACGCGGGCAGCACCGGCGCCGACCGTCGCTCGCCAAAGCGCACGCTGATCACGCAGTCGTTCTCAAACGGCGGCATCGGCACGAGCCCGTGCATCACGAAGCCGCGCCGCTCGCCGTCCACGAAGAACGGCTTTGTCTCAAACCCGGCGCACGCGAGCGACGCCTGCGCGATCAGCGCCCGCAGCAGCGTGGACTTGCCCACCTGACGCTCGCCCGTCAGGAACAGATGCCGCTTACGCTCCATGGCCGTCCTCCTGCGCCCAGCGGCGCAGCAGCGCCTCGCGCCCCGGCGTCATGCGCAGCGCGCGGCCGTCGCAGCTCGCCGACGTCGTTTCCGCCTGCTGCTTCTGCGCGTGGTGGCAGCCGCACTGGCAAAAGCCGTCGGCCGTCACGCCGGACACGGGCGGCAGCGGCTCATCGAGCGCGAGGCTGATCCCGCCGTCCGCGACCTGCGCGTCGATCAGGTCGAGCAGCGCGCCCGCGTCCGTCAGGGCGTTGATGCGCAGATGCGGCAGCGCGGCGTCCTCCCGCGCGCTCACGCGGCCCACATAGGCGAGCGTCAGCGCGTTGGTCCGCTGCAGGGCGTCTGCTCCCCGTGCGCCGCGACGAGCCGGGCCACCGGCGCGAGATAATCGCCCTCCAGCAGCGCGTAGTCGAGCCCCTCAAACGCCCGGAGCACCCCGGTCAGCGGCTCCTGCTGCGGGTGAATGTACGTCGTTTCGTGCTTTGCGCGCGCGCAGACCAGCGCCGCACCCGCGCGCAGGTGGCGGGCGGTGTTGCTCTGCGGCTTGTCGATGGAGAACGTCGGGCAGAACACGCTCTTGCAGGTGCCCACCGTGCGCCCACGGCGGCGGATTTCCTCCACCAGAGCGGTCACGGTGCTGGTCTTGCCGGATTTGCGGATGCCCACGACGGTGATGATTCTCACGGCGGCACCCTCTTTCTTTGCGGAAACCGTTTGTTTCTGATGCGCATAGCATAGCACGAAAGGCCGGACGAATCAACTGTTTTGTTTGCGCGCGGCTCCCACAGGACGGCCGGCAGCCCGGAAACACAGAACAGGTTTTTCCGCCTGTTCCCCGGAGAAGCACAAAAAAGCGCCCCACCGCTGCCGGTGGGGCGCTTCCTTCAGCCCTCAATCAGAATGGTGTTCTTCTCGGGGAGCTTCTGCGTTTCCTTCTTCGGAACGCGGATGTGCAGCACGCCGTTCTCATAGGACGCCTTGACGTCCGTTTCCGTCACGCCGTCGCCCACATAGAAGCTGCGCTGCATCACGCCTGCATAGCGCTCCTGACGGAGCATCCTGCCCTTCTTGTTCTCGTTCGTCTTCTCCAGGGATTTCTCCGCGGAGATGACCAGATAGCCCTGATTCAGCTCCAGCTTGATTTCGTCCTTCTTGAAGCCAGGCAGATCGACGTCCACCTCATAGCCATCCTCCGTCTCCCTCACGTCCGTCTTCATGACGTGCTGTGCGTGCTTGCCGTACAGCTCGCGATCGACATTGTGAACGTCGCGGAAGAAGTTGCGGTCGAAATCATCAAAGACATCCATCAGGTTTTCGCCGAAAACGGTAGGAAGATACGTGCTCATCATGCAAACCTCCAATCACTTGGCCTTGCACCGCTGGTAACATCGCCAGTCATGTAGGGTCGCATCATGGCCTTTCGCAGGTCGTATACTGTGGTCACAGGCCGCCTCGCTCATCTCTGAACGATGCCTGTATTATACTACTAAGTCAAAGAAAGTCAATACCCCTGAGCGACTTTTTTCCATTTTTTTTCGCCGGCGGAGGATGGAAGCCCGAAACGGAATCGGGCGCTCCGGATGCAAAGCCGGTCGGTACCACGGCCCCCTGCTGAATGCGGCGAGCATTTCATACCGGATGCGCTGCGGTCTTGACCGGCGCGGGCTGAGCGTGGATGGGCTGAACAGACGGCCGGACGGCGGGAACTTCGCCATGCCGCAGGATCCAGGAGAAAATGAGCTGCGGAAGAACCGGAGCGGCGGGCGTCATCCGCTCAGTCGATGGGCATGGTCAGTTCCACAACTGCGCCGTCCTCATTGCGGATGGACATGCGCATCGCGCCCTTGCTGTAATAGTGCAGCCGCAGGCAGGTGTTGATGAGGCCGATATGCGTGGAGGCGTCGCTGGCGAAGCTGTGGTCCTCCTGAATCTCCTCGATGCGCCGGGACAGGCTGAAAAGCATCTCCGGGGTGAAGCCCGTGCCGTTGTCCCGGACGCGCAGGCGAAGCTCCCCGGCCTCAAGCCGCCCCGTCACCGAGAGCCTGCGCAGCGCGTTCGTGCCGTCGTAGCCGTGCGTCAGTGCGTTTTCCACCAGCGGCTGAAGCGTCAGCTTGGGCACGATCAGCCCTGTCAGCTCCTTGGGCACGTCGATGGTGTACTCGAGGTTGTCCTCGTAGCGCGCCTTCGCCAGCTGCAGGTAGTTGTGTGCGTTCTCGATTTCCTCCTGCAATGTGGCGGTGCGCGAGCTGGTGGAGGTCGCGTAGCGCAGCATGGAGGCGAACTGGTCGCACAGCTCGATGACGTCGAAATTGCCGCTCTCCATCGACTTGGCGGAGATGATGTTGAGCGTGTTGTAGATGAAGTGAGGGTTGATCTGCGTCTGCAGCGCGCTCAGCTGCGCCTGCAGCGTGCCCTCGCGCATCGCCAGCTCGTTCATGGTGCTGCTGCGCAGCTGGAGCATCATCTGGTTGAACGCCTGCTCCAGCTCGAAGATCTCCCGGTCGCTGCGGGAGGTGACCTGCGTATTCAGGGAGGCCAGCACATTATCGTCGTCCTTGAGGACGCGCCCGACCTGCATCTGCTGCACCTTCTTGGTCAGGCGGCGGATGGAGCGGGTGAGCAGCATGGACACCAGCACGATGGCGGCGATGCCCGGCAGCAGGATGAGGAACGCGCGGCTGAGCATGTTTTTCTGAATGCCGCGGTTCTGGCGGTTGCTCACGGAGGCGTCCTGCCAGACGAACAGGTGCAGCCGCAGCCCGGTCAGCGCCGTGTGCTGCACCTGAATCTGCCGCTCGCCGCTCTGCCAGTCGAGCATGGTGCCGGCGGGAATGCCCGCGTCAAAGGGGAGCAGCTCGTCCGAGCTGGAATAGAAGAGCGTGCCGTCGTCGAAGTAGAGCTGCACGCGGATGGCGTCGTTTTCCACGAAGGAGAGGATGCGCTCGAGCGTGTCGCAGCGCTCGCTGACCTCGATGTAGCCGATGGTGCGCCCGAAGTACTGCACGCGCCGCAGCACGCTGTAGACGCGCTCGCCGTGGGGCACGCAGAAGAAGTTCTCGTGCGGCGGCAGGATGAGGAAGGCGTCCGTCTGGTCGGAGGCGTTGAGGAAGGGCATGCCGTCCACGATGGCCGCAAGCGCCCGGGAGCCGCTTCTCAGCTCGTGCGCCGCGTCCGCCTGGTTGGTGACGCAGCGCGCGTCCCGCGTGAAGAAGGCGACCTGGTAGAAGTTGTCGAGAATCCGGGACTGCACCAGGTGCTGCTCGGCGGCGTTGCGCGCGGCGATGCCGACCTTGCCGTCCGCGCTGTCATCGCGCACGAACTGGTTGAGGTTCGCCATGAAGGAGAGGTTCTGCGTCAGGTCGTCGATGGTCAGGCTCATCAGCTCGATGTTCTGCTCGATGTCCCGCGTGATGCTGGCGCTCATGTTCTTGAAGCGGCCGGAGGTGTAATTCCTCGCGCCGGAGATGGACATGTCGATGGCGTACGAGGTGAACGCCAGAATGGCCAGCAGCATGATGGCGGAAAACAGGAGCACCATCTTGACGCTGAGTTTGGGACCGGGATGCACGTTTGCTTTCATGAAAACACCTCCGCTTGCTCCCATCATACCATGAATTCCCGGGGGACGCAAAGCCGCATATTTCCCGCTGAAGCGCTGTGCCGGATATTCCTGCTTTTTGTGCCGGATATTCCCGCCGTATGGCAGGATGCCGTTTTTTTTTCATCGGATAGGTGCGATCTTTTCAGCACGGCACGCGTGCGGTGCTTTATAATAAACATGAAAAGTGCGGGAGTGAACAACGGCCCGCAGGCTGAAGGAGGATACCACGATGAAGAAGCTCATTTCCCTGATGATGCTGGTGCTGGCGCTGACCCTGTGTCTCGCCGTGCCCGCGACGGCCTATGTGGACAGAAACCTCGAAGCGCCCCGCGCAAAGGATGTGGTCATCGACGCCGACCTGTCCGAGTGGGATACGTCCCGCTGTCTGCGCATCGACAGCGAGGCGCAGATCATCGACCAGATCGAGCACTGGGACGGCGAGGCTGACTGCTCCATGGAGATCTACGCGATGTGGGACGAGGACAACCTTTACATCGCCGCGAAGGTGAAGGATGACACCCCGTTCGTCTACCGCGAGGGCTTCCCGCTCGACGAGCTGGACGCCATCATCCTCTTCCTGAGCACGAACCCGGATGCCGATCCTGCGCGCACCGCCTATGAGGCGACCGACTGGCGCATCGTGCAGTCCACGGACGAGTACGACTTCTTCAACTACGTCGACCGCGAGATGATCGCGGACAACGGCGGGTATGAGACACAGGGCGAGTACGGCGACGAGCTGGTCTTTGATGACTACGAGGCCGCGACCGTGCGCGACAAGGAGCTCGGCGGCTGGATTCTGGAGAGCAAAATCCCGCTGCACAACCTCGCCAACGACACCATCGCGCAGCTTGTGCCCGCCGCGGGCATGACCATCGGCTTTGACTTCTCCGTGCTGGATGTCGATCTGCCCTGCCCGGGCATTCACAGCCTGCGCATGGAGGGCGCGGCGAGCCTCGACGGCCGCGACCGCAAGCCGGAGATGTACGACGTGGACAGCAACCCGAGCCTCTGGGGCACGCTGACCTTCGTCGGAGAGTGAACGGCGAAAGGAAGGGGTGCAGCCTATGAAACTGAGAAGGCTCGCTGCGCTGGCGCTCTGCGGCGTCATGGCGCTGAGCGCGCTGCCCGCCGGGGCGCTGGCGGCCAGGCGTGAGAAGATGAATGCGGATGACATGGACATCCCCGCTATTCTGGAGGATACGCAGGCCGGCGGCACGGTGAACGTGTACCACTGGTGGACGGCCGGCGGCGAGAAGGACGCCATCGAGAGCGTTGTGGACGGCTTCAAGGACGTCTACGGCAAGATCAAGGCGAAGTCGAACGCCATTCCCGGCGGCGCGGGCGGCGCCATGGTCATGAAGGTCAAGGTGCTCCAGCAGGCCGGCAAGAGCCCGGAGACGTTCCAGGCCCATCCCGGTCAGGAGATCGAGCCGTACCTGAACTCCGACCTGCTGCTCAGCCTTGATCAGGTCTGGGAGTACGCGGACCTATCCGCGCGCGCGCTGCCCGGCATCGAGACGCTGTGCACCGCCTCCGACGGCAGCAAGTACATCGTGCCCATCGGCATCCACAAGACGAACGTCATCTTCTACAACATCCACGTGTTTGAGAAGTACGGCGTCGCCATCCCGGATCACGAGAACATCACCTGGGACGAGTTCTTTTCGATCTGCGACCAGCTCGCCGCGGCGATGCCGGACGGCGAGTACCCGCTCGATCTGGGCGACCGTAAGGGCTGGCCTGCCTGCCAGGTGTTTGAGGACATCATGCTGGGCACCGACCCGCAGATCTACGAGGACTTCATCAACGGCAACTACAGCGTGGAGGACGTGACTGCCGTGCTGTCCACCTACGCGCGGATGATGGACTATGTTGCGCCGGATCACTCCAGCCGCGACTGGTACGAGGCCAGCGGTCAGGTCGTCGCGGGCACATACGCCATGCAGATCATGGGCGCGTGGATGCAGCCGCTGCTCACCAGCATGGGCCAGGTCTACGGCGAGGACTACGGCGTGTTCACCTTCCCCGGCACGGACGGATGGTTCGGCATGTGCATCGACGGCTTCGTCGTGAGCAACGACTCCGCGGATGTCGGCAGCGGCGTGCGCTGGGCGTACAACGTCTCCACCCCGGAGGTGCAGGCGGCGTTCTCCGCGCTCAAGGAGTCCATCTCCCCGTACAGCGACACCCCGGACGACACCTACTGCGCGCTGACGCTCAAGTTCAAGAATGAGCTGACGGCGGAGGGCACGAAGGTCTATCCGAGCTTCACGCACGGCACGGCGCTGCCGTGGAGCGCCTCCACCAGCCTGCAGACGCAGATTCAGGAGTTCGCCACGTCCACCGATCACGACGCGGCGTACTTCGCCAACAAGATCGTCAACATCCTCAAGGAGGCTGGCGTGAAAGGAGCGTGGAACCTTGTTGACTAAGCAGTTTTTCCGCAGGGGCGTCGCCCTTGCCGCGGCGCTCGCCCTCTCGGCGGGCATGCTCCCGTCCCTCTCCCTCGCGGAGGGCACTGCGGTTTATGAGCAGCCGGAGCTCAATCCGCACGTCAAGTCCGTCATCGAGGCGGACGGCTACCGGTTCATCGACCTGAACGGCAACGGCGCGCTCGACGTCTATGAGGACTGGCGCCTGGATGCGGACACCCGCGCGGACGACCTCGTCGCCCAGATGACCGTGCGCGAGAAGATCGCGCAGATGCAGCATCCGACGTATCTGCCGCGCTCCGACGGTAAGATTCCCTCCTACCTCGAGAAGTGGTGCGCGACCGAGAACATCGGCATGCTGCTCATCCGTGAGCTGAGCAGCGTGGAGGCCGCCGCCGCGAGCATGAACACCATTCAGGAATACGCCGAGGCCTCCAGGCTGGGCGTGCCGGTGCTCGTGTCCATGGACTCCGTGCACGGCCTGTCCTACGTCTCCGGCGCGACGGTCACGCCGCACAACCTCGCCCTCGCCGCCACCTGCGATGAGGAGCTGGTCAGGGAGCTGGCGGAAATCGCCCGCGAGGAGCACATCGCCATCGGCGTGCGCATGACCCTCTCGCCCGAGGCGGACATCGCCTCCGAGCCGCGCTGGGGCCGCGTCATGGAGACCTTCGGCGAGGACCCCGACCTCGTGACGGGCATGGTCACCACGCAGGTGGTCGCCTTCCAGAACGGCAGCGACGGCCTGAACGCGGACTCCATCGTCGCCTGCATGAAGCACTTCCCGGGCGCCGGCCCGCAGATGGATGGCAAGGACACCTCGCCGATCATCTCCAGCGAGGAGACGCTGCAAATCCACCTGAAGCCCTACTACGCGGGCCTCGAGGTGGGCGTGGCCTCCATCATGCCCTACTACTCCGTGCCGCTGGCGCTGGACATGGAGAACTCCGCCATCGGCTCCGCGGCGACGCTGCAGGATCTGCTGCGCGACGAGATGGGGTTTGAGGGCATCATCCAGACCGACTGGGGCATGATCTGGGCCATTCAGGAGGCGCTGGGCACCATGACCGGCGAGGAGGTCTCCGACGAGGAAGCCATCCTCATCGGCGTCACCCAGAGCCGCGTGGACGGCATCGGCGGCGAGAGCATCCGCCTCATCGACCAGATGGAGGAGCTGACCGGCGCGGGCAGCATCGACGAGGCCATCCTGACCGCCGCAGCGAAGCGCATCGTCAAGGCGAAGCTCGAGCTGGGCGTGTTCGAGAATCCCTACTGCGACGTGGACTACGCCGTCGCGTACGTCGGCAATGAGGAGAATCAGGCGGTCAACCTGCGCGCCGCGCGTGAGGCGATGACCCTGCTCAAGAACGACGGCACGCTGCCGCTCGACCCGAATGCCGCGCAGACGATCCTGGTCTGCGGCCCGCGCGCCGGGGATATGGACTCCCTGGTCGGCGGCTGGTCCTCCGCGCAGGAGGGTCTGACCATCGCGGACGCGCTGGCCGCCTATGCGGGCGATAACACGACCGTGATCTACGAAGCCGAGAACGTGGAGCGCATCACCGAGCTGGCGAAGGATGCGGACGCCATCGTGGTGTCCGTCGGCGAGCCGAGCTATCAGCATGATCCGCCGTGGGGCTATGACACGCTGGAGATCACCCCGAGCCAGCAGGAGATCCTCGAGGCGGCTGTCGCCAGCGGCAAGCCGGTCATCACCGTTGTCACAGGCGGCCGTCCGTACATCCTCACCTGGTGCGACGAGCACACGAACGCCATTCTGGAGGCGTACTACCCGGGCAGCCAGGGCGGCATCGCCATCGCTGAGACGCTCTACGGCATCAACAACCCGACCGGCAGGACGCCGATGCAGTTCCCCCGCGACATGGAATCCGTGAACAGTCAGGAGGGCGACGTGTCCTTCGATCTGGAAAACCCGCTCTATGATTACGGCTGGGGCCTGAGCTACGGGAAATAATCCGGCAGAGGACGGGAGCAGGGAAAAGCAGCGGATCGGACGGCTCCCCCAAAAGACCGCCGAATCGCGGGCGCACCCTGCTTCCGCCTTTTGCAAGAGAGAAGAATGGAGGCTCTGCCTGTGGAACAAATCGCGGAATTCTTGGATAATCTTGGCTACATGACCTTCTCCCATGAGGGCTTCTGGCTGGGGCTGGCGGTCGTGGCGGCGGTGCTCGTTGGCTATCAGCTGCTGCGGCGGCTTGCGCCGGCGGCGGTCGCGCCCGTCTCGCGCTTCTTTGACCACCATCCGCTGATCTGGCTGTGCATCCCCGCCGCGCTGCTCATCTACTTCGTCTACGTCTCGCTGGGCTGGAACCTCTGGGTGTCCGTCTCCGACTGGGAGAGCGGCACGCTGCAGGCGAGCTACGGCTTCGGCGGCTTCGGCAACTACGCCAAAATGTTCGGCAGCGCGGAGTTCTGGCCTGCGCTGCGCAATACGCTGCTGTTGTTCTGCCTGATTCCAATCTGCCTGCTGCTGGGCCTCGGCCTCGCGCTGCTGATGGATCAGGGCCTGCGCGGCACGGCGCTCTTCCGCACGCTGATCCTGCTGCCGTTCGCACTGTCCTTCGTGGTGACGGGCACGGTCTGGGCGTACATGTACAGGCCGACGGGCGGCGTGCTCAACTCCTTCCTGAGCCTGCTGGGCGTCGATGTGACTGCGGCGATGAAGGCCGGACACCTGATGTGGGCGTCCTCCAGCCGCACCGTCATGCTCTCCATCATCATCGCGATGGTCTGGCAGTTCTCCGGCTATGTGGCGGTCATCTTCCTGGCGGCCATCAAGAACGTGCCGACCAACATCGTGAACGCCGCCAAGCTCGACGGAGCGTACATGCCCCGCATCTACATGAAGCTCATCATCCCGCAGCTCAAGGGCGCGATGGGCAGCTGCATCACCATCCTGGCGATGTACGCGCTGCGCTCGTTCGACTTCATCGTCTCGCTCGTGGGCTATACGACCTCCTCGGCGTGGACGCTGCCGGTGTGGATGTACAACGAGGCGTTCCAGAACAACAACTTCGCGTATTCCGCGGCGATCAGCAGCTTCCTGCTCGCGCTGGTGCTCGTGCTGATCCTGCCGCTGACCTACTGGACGAACAGGAGGAAGTGACGCTATGCAAAACGACATCGCGCGCAGCAAGGAGGCGCAGCAGGCGCAGACCGTGCGGGTCAAGCCCCGCTGGCACATGACCGTGCTGCACATCGTCTATTACCTCATCATGATCGCGTTCCTCGTGTTCTACATGCTACCGTTTTGGGGCACGGTCATGACCTCCTTCAAGACCAACAGCGAGGTCATGACCACGACGCCGATCATGCCGCCCCGGCAGTGGACGCTGGAGGGCTATGCCAGCGCCATGGAGGAGCTGGGCCAGCCGCTGATGACCTCCCTGCTGGTGACGCTCTTCGGCGCGGCGGGCTCCGTGTTCCTCGGCTCCATCTGCGCCTACGGGCTCAGCAAGTGGAAGTTCCGCTTCAACAACGTGTTCTTCATCGCGCTGGTCGCGGCGACATATCTGCCCTTCCAGGCGATCCTCATCCCGCTGCTTCAGACCATCAATGCGCTGGATCTGTACGACAACGTATGGGGGCTGGTGCTTGTGCATACGGTGTTCGGCATGCCCATGTGCACGGTGATGATGCGCGGCTACTACGCCGACGTGCCGGACGCGCTCATCCGGCAGGCGATGATCGACGGCAACGGTGTCTGGCAGATTTACCGCAAGATCGTCGTGCCCAACACGAAGATCGCCACGATCACCGTGTTCGTGTTCCAGTGCACGTCCATCTGGAACGAGATGCTCTTCGCGCTGGTGCTGGGCGGCTATGACTCGAAGCCCGCAACCATCGCCCTCAACGAGCTGGCGGGCACGATGGCGGCGGAGTTCAACGTGCAGATGGCGGGATCGCTGATCCTCGCGCTGCCGGTGCTTGTGCTCTACATCTTCATGGGCAAGTACCTCATCAGCGGACAGATGAGCGGCGCGGTCACCGCGTCCTGACAACGGGGAAGGAGAAACGACATATGAAGGCTACAAAGCGGCTTTTGGCCCTTGCCCTGACGGGGCTGCTTGCGCTCGGCGCGATGCCCGTCTGCGCGGAGGATGCGTATGTCCAGCCGGAGCTGGGCGCGCGGGTAAAGAGCATCATCGAGGCGGACGGCTATCAGTTCAAGGATCTCAACGACAACGGGCAGCTCGATCCCTACGAGGACTGGCGGCTGAGCGCAGAGGAGCGCGCGGAGGACCTGCTCTCGCAGATGGACGCGACGCAGAAGGCCGCGCAGATGGTGCATCTGACGCTCGTCTCCAAGAAGGACGCGTGGTTCACGGACAACAACGTGGGCTTCGCGCTGGTGTACGAGTACATCTTTGACGGCGCGCGGGAGGCTGCGCAGCGCACCAATGAGATACAGGAACTCTCCGAATCGAGCGCGCTGGGCATCCCGGTCATCTTCTCAATGGACACGGAGGCGGGCGCGGCGTTCATGTCGGACGCGACGTTCCTGCCGGACGAGATCAACCAGGGCGCGGCGAACGACGCGGAGCTGGTTGCGCGGCTGAATGAGGTGCTGAAGGAGGAGCTGATGGCGGTTGGCGTGCGCATGGCGCTCTCGCCGGACGCCGACCTGATCACCGATCCGCGCTGGGGCCGCAACCAGGAGTGCTACTCCGAGGACAGCGAGGTCGTGCAGAAGCTGATCGTCGCCGCGGTGCAGGCACTGCAGGGCGGCAGCGCTCTGACGGAGGACTCCGTCATCGCGACCGTGAAGCACTTCCCGGGCGCGGGCGCGCAGACCGGCGGCGTGGACGGCACCCCGCTGACCATTCAGGAGGACACGCTGGCGCTGCATCTGGCGGGCTTCAAGGCGGCCATTGACGCGGGCGTCGCGGCGGTCATGCCCTACGGCTATTCCACCGTGCCGGTGCTCGGCGGCGACGCTGTGGAGAACTCCGCCGACCAGTCCGCCGCCGTGATGACCGATCTGCTGCGCGGCGAGCTGGGCTACACCGGCATCATCCAGACCGACTGGGGCCTCAACTTCGTCGGCGCGGCGAACGCGGGCGCGGATATTCTGGGCGGCGCGGGCGTGCGCTCCACCCGGCAGCTGATCGAGGGCGTCGATGAGGCGCGCCTGACCGACGCCTGCCGCCGGATTCTGATCGCCAAGTTCCAGCTGGGCATCTTTGAAAACCCGTACGTGGACGAGGACGCCGCGGAGACGGTCGTCGGCAGCGAGGCGCACCGCGCGGTGGCGCAGGAGGCTGCGGCGAAGTCCTTCACGATGATCAAGTACGAGAATGCGCAGCCGCTTGCGGGGCAGAAGCTCGTCGTGGCTGGCGCGCTGGCGCAGGACCTGCGCGCGCTGAACAGCGGCTGGACGGCGAAGGACCCGGTCGAGCTGACGGGCACGACGCTGCTGGAGGCCCTCACGGAGAAGGCGGGCGAAGGCAGCGTGACCTACATCGCGGAAGCGGCCGATGTGCCCGCCGACCTGACCGGCGTGACGGCGATTGCGGTCATCGGCGAGGCGAGCGGCACGCATGAGCCGGCGTGGGGAAGCGCGAACCTCGAGTTCCCGCAGGAGCAGACGGAGCTGGTGCGCGCGCTGCGCAGGGCAGGTGCGAACGTCGTCGAGGTCGTGCTGATGAACCGTCCCTATGTGATGAACGAGATGGTGGAGCTGGCGGACAGCGTGCTGCTGGCATACCGCCCGGGTGTCACCTGCGGCGCGCAGGCCGTGGCGGATGCGCTCTTCGGCGAGACGCCCATCACCGGCAGGACGCCGTTCCAGATTCCGCGCAGCATGGAGCAGGTGCTCGCCCAGCGCGAGGACATGCCCAAGGACATCGAAGACCCGCTGGTGGACTATGGCTTCGGCATCGACGTGGCGCGCTTCGGCGAGTGAGCAGCAGAGAGGTGATCGTATGGCTTCCATTCAAATCAAGGACATGAGCGTGTCCTACAACAAGGGCAAATCCTATGTGCTGGACAAGCTGAACCTCGACATCAAGGACGGCGAGTTCTGCGTGTTCCTGGGGCCGTCGGGCTGCGGCAAGTCCACCGCCATGCACTGCATCGCGGGCCTTCTGCACCCGGCGAGTGGCGAAATCCGCTTTGGCGACACGGTCATGACCCGAGCCGGCGCGAAGGGCAGGGACAAGATCTTCGTCCCACCGCAGGAGCGCAACATCGCGATGGTCTTTCAGGAGTACGCGCTGTACCCGAACATGACCGTGCGCGAGAACATGTCCTTCGCGCTCAAGACGAAGAAGGCGCCCAAGGACGAGATCGAAAAGCGCGTGAGCTACATGGCGCAGATGCTCTCCATCGAGCAGCTGCTCGACCGCCGCCCGGCGGAGCTCTCCGGCGGACAGCGTCAGCGCGTCGCGCTGGGCCGCGCGCTGGTGCGCGACCCGCAGGTGTTCCTGCTCGACGAGCCGCTGGGCAACCTCGACGCGAAGCTGCGCGACCAGGTGCGCTACGAACTCAAGAAGATCCAGCTTCAGTTGGGCATCACGACCATCTACGTCACGCACGATCAGACCGAGGCCATGACCATGGCCGACCACATCGTGCTGATGAAGGACGGGCACATCATGCAGCAGGGCACGCCGAACGAGCTGTACGACCATCCGGAGAATGAGTTCGTTGCGGGCTTCCTCGGCACGCCGCAGATCAACATCTTCTCCTGTGAGGTCAGGGACGACGTGCTCGACGCGGGCGATTTCAGGCTGCGCATTCCGCAGGAGCTGCGTGCGAGCCTCGCGCCCTACGCGGGCAAGCGCGTCGATCTGGGCATCCGCCCGTCGGACTTTGAGCTGGCATCGTCGCAGGAGAACGCCATCGCGGCGCATGTGGACTCCATCGAGCCGCTGGGCGACGCCTACCTGATCTACGTGCGCATCGGCGAGAAGGTCGTCGTGTTCAAGTACACGGGCGAGCACGCGCCGCAGGACAGGGAGCTGCTGCTCACGGCGAACATGAAGAAGCTGCATCTGTTCGACCCGCAGACGCAGGAGAGAATCAACCAGTAAAGAGCCGGGCGGCGCTATGCCGCCCCGCTCCTTTCGCAAGCACCCGGATGGCGTGGACGTTTCCGAAAGAAGCGAAGCAACGGAGGAGGGAAGCGCATGGGGAAACGGATTGTCCTTTGGTTATGTCTGATGCTTGCCGTCGCCTGCTGCGCGCAGGCGGAGGTATTGCATGCTTCACCGGACGAGCTTTCGCTGACACAGGCGCTTGCGAGCTGCATAGATGGAGATGTCATTGAGCTCGCGGACGGCGTGTACGCGGAGCCTTCTGAGGCGTTCCCCCTGGTCATCGACCGGGCAGTTACGCTGCGCGCCGCACCCGGCGCTTCGCCCGTCATCGACGCGCCGAAGTTTGTCGCGGCCCTGCGCGTGGAGGCCGACGGCGTTACCCTCAGCGGGCTGGACATCCGGATGCGCCGCACGGGCATCTATGCCATTGGCGACGGCCTGACGCTCGAGCGCTGCGCTATCACGCTTGCCGATCCCGCATGGCGGACGTCCTCCTGCGGCATCTGGGCAGGCGGCGTGCAGCGCATGACGCTGCGCGATTGTGCATTCACCGGGTGCAGTATCTCCCTCGCAGGGCCCCCGCTCTCCGAACGCAGCAAGGGTCTGCCCGTGCTCACCGGCCTGTTTGAGGTCGGCGAGGAGCTGGCGTACTTCACCACGCATACCATCGAGGACTGCACGGTCAACGGCAGACCGCTGTTCTACGCGGCGTCGCAGGCGCATGTGGACGCGCCGCAGGACGCGGGGCAGATCATCTGCGCGGGCTGCGAAAGCGTGACCGTGCGGGATGCGGACGTCTCCGACGGCAGCATGGGCATGATTCTCGCTTATGTGGACGAGGTGACGCTCGAGCGCTGCCGCGCGGATCGCTGCGGGGTGTTCGGCATCTACGTCGCCAAGAGCGGCGGTGGGGTGATCACGGACTGCGTTGCGGAGGAGACTAACCATGGCATCGACGTGCGCGCGACGGACAACATCCTGCTCGACGGCTGCCGCGCAGAACGCTGCGATCAGGGTCTGTTCTTCTCCATGGTGCATGACAGCGTGATGCGCGGCTGTACCGTCACGCAGACGGGACAGGGCTATTTCATGGCGGTGGGCAGTGGTAATCTGCTGGAGGACTGCGCGGCGCTCGGCTGCGAGAACGGCTTCAACCTGCAAAAGGAGGACAGCGTGACGATGCGCGGTTGTCTTGCTCAGGAATGCACGGTATGCGGCGTGCGTCTGGACGCCTCGCCCACCGTGTTCACCGGGAATACGCTGCTTGACAACTGGGTGGGCGTGCTGGCCTACGGGCCGGTGAGCCTTCGTATCGAGGGCAACGCGTTCGACGGCAACGCCTCCTGCGGGCTGTACCTGCGCGACATCGGCACGGGGCGCGTCGCAGACAACGTGTTCACCCGCTGCGGGGAGAACGCCATGCAGCAGGTGGGCGATATGGCGCAGACGGTGTTTTCCGGCAACCGGATGGAAGAATCGGACACACAGGGGCCGGACATGTGACGGCTTGTGCTGGATTTTCGCAGAAAAGAGCAAGAAATTCCTGTCCGGGGGTGGGGAGAGTATTGTATTCTCTTGCAGTCTATGCGGGATATTCCATTTTGATTTCGGGGGAAATCCGATATAATGAATACAGCAAGAGGGATGGCTGATAATGATTGATTCGCCCCGCAGTGCACGGCGGAGCGATACGATCTTTAGCAGATTAGCGGGGCGGGCTGCTTCCGGAGGCAGGCCGGCTCCGCGCAGAACCACGTTAGGGGGCGGTATGCATACTGGACGACATCAAAAACCGATATTCATGCTGCACAATGACAGAAGGTTTCAGAAAGGAGAGCATACCTGTATGAAGAAGAAAGTCTCGTTGCTTCTCGCGATTGCGATGCTGTTCTCCGCGATTGGCATCCCGGCCTTCGCTGAGGAGCCGGTCATCAAGGAGAGCGCGTCCGGATTCTACTACATCGAAGCGAATGGCGAACAGGTGAAACTGAGCGCTCAGGACAAGAGTCTCTTTATTCAGGCTGATGGCCTGTATTTCAAGGATCTCAATAAGAACGGTTCGCTGGATGTCTACGAGGACTGGCGCAACGATATTGACACGCGCGTCGCCGATCTGGTTTCCCAGATGGACATCGACATGAAGCTGGGCAATCTGGCGAACGACTTTACCGGCGGCGCTTTCTCGCCCATTTATCCGATGGAGGACGAGTGGCTGTACAGTCAGGAAGACCATATCACGCTGAGCGACAACATCACGTATCGCCCGATGTGGTACGAAATCAACAAGAACCATGTCACGCACTATTCCTATTCCTCCACGGGCACGCCCAAGGAGCAGCAGGATGTGCTCAATGCCATTCAGGGAATCGGCGAGGGCGCCCCGCTGGGCATTCCGATCTCCTTTGAAACCGACCGCCCATACAACACCTTCGGTTCCATGATCAACATGCCATACTATGCCTTCGGCGTGGCGCATGATCCGGAGTTGCTCTACAACATGGTTGCCCAGTATTCCAAGGAAATGGCGGCGATGGGCTACACGACGATCTTCCACAGCTACGGCGTGGAAATCGGCTCCTGGTACGGCGACGAAGTGAATTACATCTCCGAGATGATTGTGCCGGAGACGCTGGCTTATGAGGAAAACGGTCTGCACGCCATGACCAAGCACTATATCGCCCGTGGCGGACGTAACAGTTTTGCCAACGCCCGCTCTGACGCGCAGCTTTGGGAGAACTACATGGTGCCGTGGAAGGCTGCTGTGCAGGAGGGCAAGACCTCGACCATCATGCTCAATAACGGCAATGGTTTCAACAACACTGCTATTTATTATGACGCGGATACGCTGGGTTACCTGCGCAACGAGTTGGGCTTCGAGGGTGTCATCTGCACCGACTGGCCGCTGGACATGGATTCTCATAACGCAAGTATGACCAGTGACGGTCGCAAGATTGGTGACATGACGCTGGGTGAGAAGTATGCCTGGATGATGGAGTGCGGCATCGACCAGTTCGGCGTGTTCCGCATTGAGCACGGACTTGATACCAGTAACTATTACATCTCCGGTAGCTTCGATTGCATCTTCTGGCCCGACGCGCTCAAAGCTGAAATTGAAGCTGGCAGAATGGATATTAAGGTTGTCGACGACGCCCTGGAGAGGGCTATGAAGAACAAGTTCCGTTTGGGACTGTTTGAGGACCCGTTCAACGACTACGCTGAGCTTGAAGCGCTGTTTGCCAGCGATGAGTATAAGGCGGAAGCGTTTGAGCTGAACTCTGTCGAGGATGTCATTCGTGCGCGCACACCGCAAATGAATGCGTGGGATGAGGTGCTGATGGAGAAGTCCTCCGTACTGCTCAAGAACGACAACGATCTCCTGCCTCTCCCTGATGGAACGAAGATTTACGTGATCTCCAACAGCGATGAGATTGCAGAATTGGATACTGCCGCCATCGGTGAGAAGACCACCGTTGTGGATACCTACGAGGAAGCGGACGTTGTGGTAGCGCACATGACCGCGCTGGGCGATGTCTGGGAGTATGTGATTGAGGATGCCGAGGCGGCAGGCAAACCGATCATACTGGTGCTTCAGGCGAGCGTGGGACGCAGTGGCTCACTGACTGAGCCTGCTGAGCGCGAAGCTATGGCATGCGGCGCAATCATCATGGAAACCTACGACAGTCTGCCGGATCACGGCACTGCCCTGAAGGGCTTCTATCATTACACCTATCCGTCCATCACTGCGGACTTCCTCTTCGGCGATCGCGTGCCCTCCGGCAGTCTCGTCTATGAGATCGGTCGTACTGCTGAGGACTACCTGCTGTCTTGGGGCGATCTCCAGCTGGACATCGGCATGGATGACTATATGCGTCTGTATCTGGCTGCAGCTATCCGCAACCAGCCCGATCTGCTGGTGCCCAACAATCTGGGCGACAGCCTGTACAGCTCCAATTTCGGCATGACCTACGGAGCGAAGCCCGACTTCGATGTCAATACGCTGATTGTTCCGAAGGAGCTTGTCAGCTATGAGGAAGAGTATAGGGGCAGCATGCGCACTGTAACCAAGGCACTGGATGCCGTACAGAAGGCTGGCGAGAGCTTCCCGCTCATGTTCATCGCGCAGAACAACGGTGATGACGGCACGTTCGTAGCCGAGGTCTACGACGGCGATACGCTGATTGCCAGCAAGTTCGTTTCTCTGGATGCCGGCCAGTTCCGCGTCATCACCATCGACCTGGCCCTTGAGGCGGGAGAGCACAACATCAGCGTGTGCGGACTGACCAAGACGATCGTAGTCGAGTAAATTCCCGCTTGCACCCGTAAACCAGGCTATGGTATCATGAATCCCGGGGCGGGCTGCGTCCCGCCCCGGGACTTCCGGTTTGTCCGACAATCACAACATGAGGTGAATCAACATGAAAAAGACAATGACCGCTCTGCTTTTGACTCTCGTGATGCTGCTGTGCACGGCGTGCGCCTCGGCGGATCAGCCCAGCGCTACGGCGCACAAGGCTGAAACGCCCCTGGTGATTGACGGCAATCTGGACGATTGGGATCTTTCCTCTCCGATTGTGATCAATCGGGAGGAGCAGGTCATTCGCGATGTCAGCTTCTGGCAGGGCGAGATGGACCTGAGCTGCACCGTATACGTCATGTGGGACGAAAACAACCTGTATCTCGCTGCGGACGTCAACGAGGATTCTCCCTACGGCGCCATCGAGATGCTGGAGCTGGACGGCGAGGACAACTTCAAGCTGTACCTTTCCACCGACCCGGCGGCTGATCCGGCGCGCACCGAATACGGCACTAACGACTTCCTGCTCTACCTGATCGTGGACAACGGCTACTGGGATACCGCCTTCGACCGCACCATGGTCGCCAAGGAGAACCTGCAGCGCTTCACCACGAAGGGCATGGACGGCGGCGAGGACGTGCTGGAGGGCTATGAGAAGGCCTCCGTGCTCACGAGCACCGGCTTCATCTACGAGGCGTGCATCCCGTGGAGCAACTTCTCCAACGCGAAGATTCCGCAGTATACGCCTGCCGTCGGCGATACCGTCAACTTCAACTTTGCCATTACCGACATCTCCTACCCCTGCCCGGGCACGGAGTACATCCCTCAAATGGCCTGGAGCGGCAACCTGAACATCAACACCGATCCGAGCCTTTGGGGCCGGCTGACGTTTGAATAAACCATCAATCCCCCTGAATGCAGACGCACCCCGCGCAGCTTGGAGGCTGTCCCCCTCTGCTGCGCGGGGCGCGTTTTTTGGTGAAGGCAACGAGCACGGAATCTCGCGGCATCGCAAGCTGGTTCAGAGGTGGGGTGGTACAGCACACTATTGCTCTGCCGCAAACTGCGAGGGCGTTTTGCCGGTGTACTGGTGGAAAACCTTCGTGAAGTAGGAGGAATCCTCATAGCCCACGCAGGCGGCGACGTCGCGCAGCAGCAGGTTCGGACGCTCACGCAGCAGCTTGATCGCCGCCTCCATGCGGCAGCGCGTCAGGAAGGCGTTGATGGTCGTGTCGCTGTATTTGCGGAACAGGCGGCTCAGGTACGTCTGCGAGATGCCGATTTCGTCGCAGATGGTCTGCGTGTTCAGCGGCTGGGCGTAGTTTTCGGAGATGTAGGCGACGGCGTAGTCGTAGAGCTCCTGCGGGGAGAGCTTGCGGCTGCGCGGGCTGCTGCTCTCGAAGAGCGAGGTGTACAGGCTGCCCATCATTTCGCCGTAGCAGCTGGCGCAGCGGATGCTGTCGTTCAGCTCGAGCAGGATGTCCTCGAGCCTGTCGGCGGTTGGGGGATGCGCCAGCGCGATCTGGTGGATGAGGTGGCGCGCCGTGTGCCAGACCTCCCGCTGGGGCGTCTGCTGCTTCTCCCACTTGCTGGACAGGGCGAGAAAGTAGTCCTTGACCATGCGCAGCTTGCCGGAGGTGATGAAGTAGGAGAGCTGCTTGATTTCCGCGGCGGGCAGGCGCGCCGTCTGCGACGAGGCGACGCCGCCGCTGAAGCGCAGCAGCTGGTGCGTGCCAATGACCGTGCGCTCATAGATGATCTGCATGCCGCGCTCGATGAACTGGGGCAGGCCGTCGATGGACCACGCGTCCGGGGTGAAGACCGCCGTCCACGTCGCCAGGCTGCCGCGCCCGGTCATGTAGACGCTCAGGTTGGCGAGGAAGGCGTCCGTGCCGTGATCCTCGGCGATGACGATGCGCTCGTCCTCGTCCCGCCCGCGCAGCGCGATGAACGGCTCGACGCCCGGCAGCACGACGGAGGTCGCGCTGAGGAAGCGGGGGAGGGTCATATCGAGATTGCCCCAGCGCACATAGGCCAGGCGGAAGCTCCTGCCGCCGTACAGGCTGGCGGCGGCCTCGCGGGAATAGGGCAACCCGCAGGCGATGGCGGGCAGAAGGGAAGCGTTCATTTCGGCCTGCTCCTCGTCGAGTTGCTGGCGCACGGCCTGCAGCAGCGCGGTCATCTTCGTGATGCTCACGGGCTTGAGCAGGTATTCGTCCACGCCGACCTGAATCGCGCTCTTGGCGTATTCAAACTCGCTGTAGCCGCTGAGGATGATGATGTGGATGCCCGGCTGAATGAGACGGGCCTGCTGGGCCAGCTCCAGCCCGGAGATGCCGTGCATGCTGATGTCGGTGATGATGAGATCGACCTTCTGCTGCTCGAGCAGCTCAAGCCCCTGCTCGCCGCTGGTGGCGGTGCCGACGACCTCAAAGCCGCTGGCAAACTGCTCAATGATGCTGCGCACGAAGCGCAGTGCGGGCAGCTCGTCGTCGACGATGAGCGCGTGATACATGGCCGTCAGCCCCTTTCCCCTATGATATACTCAGTATATCATATTCAAACGGAGAATCCAGCACAGTATCGAAATTTCCGGTCGGTTGTGCAGGATATTCCGGGGTGGGAGGCTGAGATCGGACGCTGGCCAAAGGATCAGGAAACAGAACGGACAGACGGACGGCTTTGGCATCTTCCTCGTTGACGACCAGCCGCCCGTTGACGAGGCCATAGCCGTAGGGCGCGAAGCCGCCGTTCCATCTGCCCTCGGGGGCCTTCTGGATGCGGCCCTCCGCACGTGGATGTTCTCACGTTCAATCTGCGCTACCGCGAAGAGGACGGAGATCATCAGCTTGCCCGCATCCTCATACTCGCCGAAAACCTTACCGGCATCAAACAGCCTGATCAGAACGAGACTGGCAGCGCCCTGTTACCGGGCAGCACGACGGTCATGGAGGAATCGCAGTCGATGGTGCCATCGTGGATGGCGGGATAACGGGCATTGATGAGATGGCATGGATCGTGCGGGAGGGCGGTCTGCTCACACCGCTGTAGAGCGGCGTGTCCCGCCAGATGTAGCCGTGCTGCTCCAGCAGCTCCAAAGCGGGCACCAGCTCCTTCGCGTCGCGGAAGAACCGCCCACGGCAAAGCTGGTACAGAGCGGATTGGCTGATGTCCCGGATGCGGTGCTTGCGCAGCCTGGACACGACGTGCAGCGCTTTCTCGATAGTTTCGTCGGCGCTGATGATGGAATAGGCATACATGGCGTGCTGGAATGCGTACCGTCCGATGCAGATGGCGCGCCTGATCGTGTCGGCGCTGATGTCCCCGGTCAGCCCTGAGGCTACGTGAATCAGCCCGGCGATCCGCAGAACGAGGCCGATGAGCTTGCTGCCCCACTCGCGCATATCACGGGCTTCGTGAATCAGGTACTGCTCCAACCCGTTGCAGACACCTCCCATCAGCTCAACAGCTTCGGGGGAAAGGTGCAGCACGATGTCCGTCTCCGGCGGCAGGCTCAGCAGCCCGTGAATCAGTTCACGGTAATCCTCCTGCACATCCTGTGGGATTGGCGCAGACTGGAAGGACCGGGGCACTGCCGCCGGCGGGATGTTCACATACAGGAAGCGAGCCAGAAAGCCGCGCCCGTCGAGCATGCCGTTCTGCATGATTTCGCTCAGCACGCTGGGCTGTGCCGTCAGGATCATGGACACCGCCGGGTGCCGGACATAATCCGGCTCACGGTTCAGACGATCCACTCGAATGGTGTCGCCGCAGATACCCTTGAGCCAGACGTCCAGATTGGGCTTCTTGGAATACCGCCCGATGATCGCGTCGAACGCGCCGCCCTCGGCGGAGATCAGCGCCATGCGCCCGCCGTTGTCCTTGAGCAGCCTGACCATCATCTCGCTCGTGCAATCGTCCGTGAAGATCTGCAGGGGCTGGATTGCCGACAGATCGGCCAGATTGTCCTGCGCGTGCTGAAGCTCCAACTCGGTCATGCTGTCGTATTTCTGTTCGAGCTGGCGGTTCAGGCGGTTGATCTGCCGCTGAAGCGCCTCGCGCTCCTGACGGCGCTTGCGAATCTGCGGCTTCAGCCTTTCGTTGTACGCCTGCTCGTAGTCCTCAATGACGGCGGTCATGGCACGGATGACAGCGGATTTGAGCGCGCCCGGATTGGCGACGATGAACACATACAGACTGGTTTGCTCGTAGTGTCCCGGGTTACCCTCCACCCGGACCTTTCCCTGCAGGCAGGTGGCGAGCACGCCAAGCGAGATACCGGCGGCCATGTCCACCGGCGTCTGCGTGTGCTCCGCGACGGCGGCAACGTAGGACTGCAATCGCAGCGGCAGGCAATGAATCGGGAATGCGGGCAGCGTGTCTGCGCTGGGCGTGAGAGGGACATAGGGGTTGAACAAGCCCGGAGCCTGCCCGGTGTGAGAGACGGGGTTTTCAGTGTTTTTAGGGTTTTTAGTGTTCTGGATGAAGTTCAAACGATCTGCCTCCCTTCAAAATAGCCATGTGGAAACCGGGAGAAATGGGAGCCCTGATGAGGCCGAATCCATATTCTTCCTCTACTATTGACATGTGTGGGAAAAGGGGCTTTGGAACCCTGTTTTCAGATTTTCTGTGTTTTTTTCGAAATTTTTGCATTGCGCAGGGCGTACCGGTGCGCTTCTTGCAGGTATAAAAGGCATAGAAAAAGCATTTGCAGTCATTCGGAAATGGATTCCAAAGGACTGCAAATGCCAAGCGTTATGGAATTGGTAGGACACGGAGCGCGGAAACACGACGAGGAGAATCCGGCGTAGAGAATGGCGGCGTCCGTGGAGCGACGGGAGCGGGGCACGGTATCCCTTCGCGCCGGGCCAGGAGGGAGAAGCGCAGAGCTGCCGGTCGGGTGTGCCTGTCCCTTGCGCGAAGGTATAACACACTAGACCTTGCGGGCAAGGTCAGTGTGCCAAGGGGCTGCGGCCCCTTTGGAAACCTCGGGGATGAGGGACGATGGGCTGCATCGCTTCCGGTTTTGCAGGCTGGTGTGCGAGAGGCGTTTTGGTGTCGCAGGAGCAGCGCGATGCGGGAAATGATTCAGGAACGCGGTGCGCATGCGCATCAAAGAGCATCAGCAGCCAAGGCGGCGATACACATCGTCGGGATCGGCTTCATACTGCTTGACGCTATGGATGGGCGGAGCCGGGAGTGCGACCGTGTTCAGCACTTGAAGAAGATCGCCGGGCTGCACAGGTACAGATGCCGGCTCCTCCCGGAGGATGGGGTTTCCTTCCGACTTTCGCCCGTGGGCGATTGGCTGCGGCAGGCATGGACTGCCAGGCAAGCGCACTGTGGCTATAACGACCGGCAAAAACGGCCCTGTCCCGGCGAAAACCCGGACAGGGCCGTTTTATGCAACGTCATGGTGAAAGCGGTTGCTCCGCCTGCGCTTCCTGCTCCCGCAGCTGCGCAAGCCGCTCCCTCGCCGCCGTGGGTCTGGGATGCTCCGGGCCGTAGGCTTGCTCCAGCAGCGGCAGCGCTTCCGTGAGGCATTCGCGCTCCTGGGCATTGTCGCCCAACATGCCGTGGGCGCGGGCCTTATTCCGAAGGGCTTCGCCCAGGGCGATGCCGCCATGCTCCCGCGCGATGGCCAGCACCTGCGCGATGACGTGCAGGGCCTCCTCCGGCTGCCCCATGTCCAGCAGCAGCACGGCGTAATTGTTCCGGGCGACGTTGCCGTACACATGCCCGGAGCGTTCGTCGAGGATTTCCTCATAAGCGGCTTTCGCATCGTCAAAGCGATTTTGCCGCTGTGCGATAATTGCAAGCTGGTTGAGGCAATCAAAGTAGGCGGGATTTTTTCCCGTGAGTTCCTCGGCACTCTGCAGCGCCTGTTCATACGCCTTGCGGGCGTTATCCATGTCGCCGAAATACAGCTCCCACGTGCCAAGGGCAAACAAATATTCCCAATAGAGATCCGGGTACATGGAGAGCGTGTCGATTGTCCCCAACCTGTCCAGCAGGGGCTTTGCTTCCTCGCCCTGTCCGAACTTGATGCACAGCGTAGCGCAGAAGGCCGAACTCACCAGGGCTTCCCTGCCACAGCACACCTGGGGATCCTGCGAATACTGGAGACTGGTTCGGGCCAGATGCAGGGCCTCTTCAGCGTGTCCGGCAAACTCCGCACATTGTGCCAGTCTGAGATAGGCGCGCACTTTGTTCACGGCAGGAGCGTCCGCCTCAGCCAGAACAGCCTGGGCCAGCTGCTCCGACAAGACCGGATTTTTGAAGGCCAACTGGGAGCTGGCGGCATGGCAGAATTCCAGATACCTGTCCAGCGGGACGGTACGCGCCTGACGCTGCTTGTCAAAGACAGCCCGTACCGTTTCCTCTTCATCCATCGACCAGATGCACAGCAGCCCGTGCCATGAGACGTCCACGGTATCGTCCCGGTCCGGGCAGCGGCGCAGCAGCTGCTTCAGCCACTGACAGTGTTGCTCCCTCTGCGACTGGAAAGGAACTTGCATATCCATCGCATCCATCAGATCCATCAGCAGCGCGCCGCTGATGGGGCCGGTCAGGAACTGCAGGCTGTACGGGATGATGGCAACGGCACGCCGGCATTCGGCAGAGAACTCCCGGTCTGCACCGGACAGCCGCGGGCGCAGATTGGAAAGGAAGGGCGCCAGCCAGGACTCCGGCAGGGTCTTGCGGCGCAGGCACTGGGCGATGAGCGGATGCATGGAGCAACCGCTTTCATCCTGCTCCAGCCAGCCCTGACGCACCAGCAGGGCCAGGTTCCGGGCAAGCTCGTCGCGATCCGGGAACAGCTGCGGGAAATCCGTGAGCAGCGTGTCCGCCGGATAGCTGTCACGGGGCAGCAGGGTGAACAGCTGGATCACCGTCTCGCAGCCCTTGGGAATCCGGTTGGCGGGATACAGCCGGGCGAGCACCTGCTCAATCCTGACCTGCTGCCCGTCCTCCACATAGGTCAGCGCCGCATCGTGCAAAAGGCTCTCGCGCAGCGCGCCCACCGTCCAGTCCTTGCTCCCCGCCGCGCGGGCCATCAGCCGCAGGGTCAGCGGATGGCAGAAGTCCGGGCGGGACAAAAGCTGTGAAAGCTCGCCGCGCTCCGCGACAGAGAGGGGACTGCCGTAGTTGTCCCGGAAGATCAGTGCGCAGGCGTCCGGGGCGGGCGCGCCCAGCGGATACGGCTCAAAGCCCGAAAGCGCCGACAGCCGGGAGGTCGCCATCACCGTGCAGGGCAGCTCGGCAAGGGAAAGCAAGCCGGCGTCGGCATCCGCGTCGTTGGTCACGTTGTCGATGAGCAGCAGCAGCGTCCCGTCCTGCGCCTCGCGCCGCAGCCGGTAGAGCGCGCTGTGCAGCGCCTCGTCCTGCTTGAGCATCATCAGATCCGGGAACGCATAGACCATGCTCTCCGCCAGACTCGTACGGTAGGGAATGATCGCCAGCTTGTCCACCAGGCGCTCCTCGAGACAGCGGCGAACCAGCTGGCGCAGCAGCTCCGTTTTGCCAATGCCGCCGATGCCGGAGATCAGGCACTTTTGCCCGGACGCCGCGAGGTCCTGCAGGTCGAACAGCTCCGCCTCCCGCCCGAAAAAGCGGTTCCGGGACAGGGAGGTGTCCTGCAAGAGCGCGGAGTAGGCCGTCAGAATCCGGACCTCGCGGTTGCCCTGCGTTTGCTTCTGCGTGCGCAGCGCCCACAGGGCGTCCATGCCGAGCGCATCGTCCCGGAGCACAGCCATGCAGGAATCGCCCATGGCTGTCCCCGCCGCCGCATACAGCGTCATCACCGTCAGCAGATACGCCGCGCGGAACGCGGCAAGCTCCGGTTCGGCGTCCGTATTGCTGCTGAGCGCCTCGAAGATGCCCGCGAGATGCCCGCCGATCGCCCCGGTGACGCACTCATCGTCATGAAGCACGCGCAGGAACGCCCCGGTGCGGTAGCGCAGCGCCGCGTCGGAATACTCCCGCGCCGTGAGGAAGCGCTCAAACAGATCAATCTGATGGAGCAGCGTATCGGCAGAAATGCACGAGCCCAGCTCTCTGGCGTACTCGTGGTAAATCTTCAGCTCGTCGTTGCGGTTGCACAGATTGGAAAAGGAACGGCTGCGCATGCCGTCGTCCCGCCAGATCATCTTGCCGTAGGGCAGGGAGCAGAACTCGTGCGCCATGATATCCTTCCAAAAGCGCAGCAGCGTCTGCCCCTTTCGCTGCTTTTTGCCGATGACCCGATCCGAGTACACCGGGAAATCATCGTTCATCAGTAGCCGGTATATGCTTTTGAGGGAAAGCGTGATTCTCTCCACCTGAGTCAGCACCTTTCTCAAATCTTTGACCTTATAAGGATACTCTATTGCGCCGTCCTTTTTCAAGCGCAGGCCGTCCATTTTCCGGTTTTGTGCGCGATTTTGTCCTTTTTGTGCAGAGGGTGCGGCATGCGGATGACCGCCCGGAAAATTTGCACTTTTTGTGCAGCAATTCGCCGGAAATTTCCTTGCTGCCGGCAGAGCGGTTTGTTACAATGAAGCGTATTATCGAAAGCTCAGGAGGTGGCGGCATGGCTGTGCAGGAAGGCAGCACGGTTTGCGGCCTGAACGGGCGGCGCTACACCCTGGGGAAAGAGGTTGGCGCCGGCGGCGAGGGCCGCGTATACCGGATTACCGGGGAGAAACTGGTGGGGAAAATCTACAAGAAGGTGGAACCCGAGGTCGAAGGCAAAATCCGCTACATGGTGCAGCATCCCATCGAGGACCTTCGCGACAGCAGGGGCAAGGTGATTCTCGCCCTGGCCTGGCCGCAGGATATTCTCTGCGATGAAAAGGGCGCCTTTATCGGCTACACCATGCCCTTTATACAGAACGGCGTGGAAATCTGCACGATCGCCCGCGGCTGCGATATGCCCAAGGCGCAGGCCATGTTCCCCGACTACAACTGGATGTTCAACCTGCAGGTGGCGCTCAATCTGGCCAAGGCCGTGGCGTATCTGCATGCCCGCAACTGCATCGTGGGCGACCTGAACTGCAAGAACATCATGGTATCGCCCGGCGGCCTCATCACCATGCTGGACAACGACAGCTTTGATCTGCTGGATACCGCCTCGGGCATGCATTTCCGCTGCTGCGCCGGCACGCAGGACTATCTGGCGCCGGAGCTGCAGGGGCGCAACCTTCGTTCGCCCGGCGCGGTGTTCTCCAAGCACAGCGACAATTTCGCCCTCGCCATCCACATCTTCCAGCTGCTGATGAACAACTTCCATCCCTTCACTGGGAAAAATCTGGTGGTCATCAAGGATTCCACCTCCACCAACCAGCGGCTGGATCACCTTGTGAACGGCAAATGCCCCTTTATTCATAATTATACGGATCTGACGGTGCCCATCGGCGCGCCCTATCTGAACGAGATGGTGTCGCAGCAGCTGGTCAAGGATTTTTACCGCACCTTCAATTACGACGCATCGAACATTCAGGAGCGCGCAAGGGAGCGCACCACCGCCGCCCAATGGGTGACGGACCTGCAGCAGTTCATGAACCAGTTCTATACCCCGGGCCAGGCCTACCGCTGCCGCAACAGCGCAAGGCATTTCTACCTGCGTCATATGGGCAAATGCGGGCTGTGCGCAGCGGATGCGCGGCTCGCCTCGTTCCGCAAGGCGCAAACCGCAAAGGCAGCCGCGGCAAAGTCTGCCGCAGCCTCTTCAAAGCCCGCCAGCCCGCCCAAGCCTGCTGCGGCCAATCCCCCCGCGCAACCGAAACCATCTGCCGCGTCTCCCACGCCGCCGGCGGCTCCCGCTCAGCAGCAGAATAACGGCAGCTTAGCCAGTGAGATAACCGGTTGCTACAAAAGCTGCCTCGCACCGCTTCTTTTCTGGGGCATTGTTTTGCTCGGTATCATCCTGATCGCAGATCGCATCTGATTGTCCGGCTGTCGAAAACAAAGGAGATATTCATGAAAACGTGTATTTATTGCGGAAGAACTTTTTCGGAGGATGTACGCGTATGTCCCGCATGCGGGCTGAATCTGGAGCAGGCCCCGGAGAACGTCATGGGGCCGATTGAGATTGACGTGGAGCCGGAAACATGGATTCCGCCGCATCAGCAAGCGCAGGAGACGCCGCCCCGGCAGGAGACGCCGCCGCCCCGGCAGGAGACGCCGCCCGTGGTGCAGCAGCAGGCTCCCCAGCCGCAGCGCGCCGCAGCGCAGCAACCGGCGGCGGGGGCGTTGTCGCCGGAGCTTTTGCGGATGTTCCGAAGAAACCAATTCATGTACATCTTCCGGATGCTGCTTTTGCTCGTCATCGCCCTCTGCCTTCTGCTGAACAACTGGCTGTACTACGGGAATCGCACCGGGGATTTCATCGAATTATCGCTGGCAACGGTGGCTCCGGGTCTGCTCGTCGGGTTTTGGGGGCTCTTTGGCAGCTTTGCGCGCCTGAAAAAAACGCCCTCGGAGCTGGCGGCGCAGGTCAGTGCGTCGTCCGATGGCGCACTCAGCCTGTTCTCCTTCCATGAACGCATCGTCCTCAAGTGGCCGTTTCTGGGCATTTGGTTCAGCGTCGGGGCGCTGTATGGTGCGTTTCTGATTCTTGAGAACATGCCCCTGACGCATATTGCCCACAATCTGAGCATGCTGGGAAGACTCGGCGGAAGGAACCGGTGGGATGCGCTGGACAAGGCTGGCGCGGGTGTTGCGTGCAGCGCGATGCTGCTTTTCTGCCTCAGCTATCCGTTCCGTACCCTCCGTCTGCTTATGCTCAGAGGCAAGGTCATCACAAAATCGTAAAGGAGTGTCGCTATGGATTTATTGCAGGAATTCCCACAGAATGAAGTCTGTGAAGCCGTGCAGAATCCCGCCGTTGCGGCCTTCGGCATCACGCTTCAGGGCGCGTCGCACAGGAAAAGCACGCCGCCCGCACCCTGTCAGGATGCGCATGCCCTGTGCTGGATGGAGGATGAGGGTATTTTCCTTGCCGCCATCGCCGACGGTGTGGGCAGCTGCAAGCTCTCCCACTGGGGCGCCTATACGGCGGTGAACGCTGCGCTGGAAAGCGCCCGGGAAGCGCTGAGCGATCTGGCGGGCGGAAAGCGCCTTCGGCTGGACGCCGAAAGCGGAGAATTCCGCAAGCAGATGAAGGAAATCATGGTTTCCGCCTTCCGGGCCGCGCAGGATGCGGTGGAGCGCCTGGCGGACGATGCGGAGCCGCCGCAGATGGTATTCGCCCTGCAATCCACCCTGACGCTGGCGATTTATGACGGAAAGTGCCTCTACCATGGGCACGCGGGGGACGACGGCATTGTCGCCCAGCTGCCCGACGGTACCGTGGAAATGGCGACCCGCCGGATGAAGGGCGAGGAAGCGAGCAGCGTCTACCCGCTGCAATGCGGCGAGAAGGCATGGAGCTTCGGGCTGGTGCCGGAGGTTGCCGGTTTCGTCATGGCGACCGATGGCGTGCTGGACGCCTTCGTGCAGAGCCACCCCGATTACTTCGGTATCAACTACTTCAACGGCATCTGCTACGCCTTCATGGAGGACGCCATGAAGCAGCTGGCACAAGACAGTGACGGCGCAGCCGAGACGGCCATGGAGCAGTATTTGACCTTTCTGCAGTCGGAGGAATACACGCAGCGGGTTACCGACGACCTGACGCTGGTGGCGGTAGCGTCCCCGGAGGGGATGGCCAACGCCAAGCAGCCGGATTTCAGCATGGAGCTCTTTACCACCATCGTGCAGGAGAGCATGAACGCCAGGCGGCGGGCGCTGAATCACAAGTTTGTGCAGAAGACTGCTCAGCCGGAGCTGCCCGAGCAGGCGGCGACGCCCGTGGAAGAACCCGACACAGCCGTGGAGGACGCCCCTTTTTTTCCGGAAGCCCCGAGGATGAAGGGGCGAAAAAAGAAATCATCCGCCAAAGAATCGCCATGGCGGTTCTGGCCCTGGTGATCGTGCTGCTGCTTGGCGTGCTGCTGGTCAACCAGCTCACTTCCATGCGGCAGCGGGCTGCATTTGATGACCTTACCCAGCAATACAGCACGCTGTCCGGCGCGTACGACGAGCTGGAGGAGAGCTGCGCCGCGCTGGAGCAGACAGCCCGGGACGCACAGGGCAGAGTGGAAAGCGCCGAACGCGAGCTGGAAGCCCTCCGTCGCAGCCCAACGCCGACACCCACTCCCACGCCGGAACCCACACCGACAACCACAACCACGCCCACGCCGACAACCACGCTGGAACCGACGGAACAGCCCGGCATGAGCGACGCGGCACAGAGCGCCAAAGGAAACGAATGATCCGGCAGAATCGCCGGAGAAGGAGGAATACTCATGAAAAAATGCAGTCAATGCGGAAGGGCCTATTCGGACCTGATCACCACCTGTTCCTATTGCGGCACGCCCCTCGGAGGCAATGCACCGGCAGGCTCCGCAAGGCCCGTTCCGCCGCCTGCGCGACCCGCTGCACAGCCCGTGCGCAGTAGCACGCCGCCTGTACAGACTGCCCCGCAGCCCGCCCCGCAGCCTGCGCGCAGCAGCACGCCCCCGGCACAGCCTGCGCCCGCCGCCGGCCTGGCTGCGGAGAACGTGGGCAAGGGCTTCCTTGGCGCATGTCTCTTTGGTCTGGGCGGCGCGGTCGTTCAGGCGATCCTGATCAACATCGGCATTGTCGCCGCCATTTCGGGCATCATCACCTATTTCCTGGCGGTCTACGGCTATCAGAAGCTCTCGGGCGCGGGCGCTGCGTCCTCGAAAAAGGCAGTCTGGATCGCGATTCCCATCTCCCTGCTGATGATCATGCTGGGAACGGCCTTCGGTTACTCCTTCTACTGCGCCAACCTGTGGGGCGTGCGCGTGTCGGAGGCCGCGCATCTGATCCAGCAGAACAGCGCCCTCATCGACGCTATGGGACAGGACATCATGAGTTCCCTGATGCTGTGGGGCGCGTCCGTGGTCATTTCCCTGATCCGCGGCAGAAAGAAGAAGTAAGGTATTCCGTTAGCCTCTCCCGAGAAAGCAACACATAACGAAAGAAGGAACGAAGATGTACAACATCATGAATTACGGTGAGAAGCACATCGCCTGCGTCCTGCTGGTGGACGTGTCCGGCTCCATGAGCGGCGAGGCCATGGACGAGCTGAACGAGGGGCTGCGCGTGTTCGGCGAGGCCCTCAAATCCGATTCCAAGGCCTATGGCTGCGCCGACGTGTGCGTGATCAGCTTCGGCAGCAAGGTGGAGCAGGTGGTTCCCTTCTGCCCCGCAGCGGAATATGTCGCCCCCGTGCTGACCGCCGGAGGCCTGACCGTTATGAACGAGGCTGTCATCACCGGGCTGGACATGATAGAGCTGCGCAAGCAGGAATACAAGGACGTGGGTGTGGACTACTGGCGTCCGTGGGTGTTCCTGCTCACCGACGGCGTGCCCACGGACAATGAGCTGTATCAGGACGCCCAGCAGCGGCTGCAGGATGCGCTGAACAACAAAAAGATCAACTTCTTCCCCATGGGTATCGGCAGCGGCGCGGATACCCAGACCCTGAAAAAATATACGAAAAACGGCAGCGGTATGGTGCTCAAGGCCTCCAAGGAGAATTTCCAGGAAGCCTTCGTGTGGCTTTCCAGCAGCATGAGCGTGGTCAGCAACTCCGACCCCGCCATGAACAAGGTGGAGCTGGAACCCCTGCCCAACACCATCACTGTGGAGCTGTGATGAGCGCTCCCTCGCTGGTTGAAAGGCTGATTCGCAGTCCGGAGTCGCTCACGTGGAGGGATGTGTTTTCTGGCTGGAGGGAAAAGCACACCCGGAAGGACGCGGATTACGCCATGATTGCCGGGACAACGCTCGATTCCGCCCAGACCGAGATGAGCATGCTGCAGAAGTGGCAGCGGCCCTGGCTGTTTTTCCGGGTGTTCTGCGGCGGATTGTCCGCGTCTGCCGTGCTGCTCGCGGCTACGCTGGTGGTCATCGCGGTGCAGGGCGCGTGCGTCAATCCCTGCCTGAACCTGCTCATGTTCCTCCTGCCGCCCTGCGTGGTGCCGGTGACGCTGATGATCCTCTTCTGGGAGATGAATGCGCCGCGGAACATCTCCCTGGCCGAGCTCATCGTGTATTTCTTCACCGGCGGCGTGCTTTCGCTGATGGTCAGCCTGCTGCTCTTCCCGCTGATTCCCGGCTACGAGGCCTCATGGGCACCCGTGGCGGAGGAGCCGGGCAAGCTGCTCATCGCCATGTTCTTTCTCTGCCGCCTGCATCAAAAAAAGGGCAGGGTGTTCGGGCTGAACGGTCTGGTCATCGGCGCGGCGGTGGGCGCGGGCTTCGCCGCCTTTGAAAGCGCCCAGTATGCCTACGACGCCTATCTGAACGCCATCCTGCAGATGAACATCTCCTATGATGAGCTTCTTCTTCATGGCGTCAGCATGATCCTTGTGCTGGAAACCCTGCTTCCGGTGCTGGTTTCCATCGTGCTGCGGGGCGTCTGCGCGGTGTGCTGCCATGTGCTCTACTGCGCCCCGTACAGCTGCATCGCCGCCCTGCATATAAAAGGCGGCAACCCCTTTGCTGCGCTGCGTCACATGGATTTCTGGGCGGTCTTTTTGCTTTCCGTTCTGGTTCATGCCCTCTGGAACGCGCCCTTCGGCGGCCTGCTGCTCAAGCTGCCCGCCGCCACCGCGCTGCTTTGGCTCAGCTGCCGCTATGGAGTGCGCAAATCCTTCGGGCAGCTCAGCGCCTGCGTGGCTACCGCCGGGCAGGGGGCCCCAAACGCCCTGCGCGTTCAGTGCGTGGCCGGGGTACATGCGGGCGTCGCCTTTGCGCTGACGAAGCCGGAAATCCTCATCGGCAGCGACGCCGACTGCCTGCTGAGCTATCCCGTCAGCACGCCCGGCATCAGCGGCAGGCACTGCAAGCTGCTCGTCCGTCAGGGCCAGCTGTACCTGGCGGATATGGGCAGCCACGCAGGCACATACCTCAATGGTGCAAGGCTTCGCCCCGGCACCGGCTATCCGCTGAAGGCGGGCGACAGCTTTGTCCTCGGCAGCGACGAACAGGCCTTCACGGTTGTATGACAGGCCACAACTGACAGAAGGAGTAATCACAATGAAGAAAATGCTCATGGCGCTGCTGCTGTGCGCGGCGTTGCTGCCCCTGTGGGCAGGCGCTTGTGCGGCGGAGAACATGCCGATGTGCATCGAGCCTGCGGAGGCCTTTGCGAGCGGTTCCGGCACGGCGGAGGATCCGTTTCAGATTGCCAATGCCCAGCAGCTGGCCCTGCTGGCGAAGGTGATCAATCAGGAATATGACTGGGATCATCAGGATGAGCAGGATCTGTACCGGTATGGGTACTATGTCCTGACGGCGGACATCGAACTGAACGACACCGCCAATTTTGCCAACTGGGAAAGCGAGCCGCCTGTGTATGTCTGGGAACCCATCGGCACCAGAAAGCATGATAGAGGCTATTGGGATTTTGAAGGGGTGTTCGACGGTCGGGGGCACACGATCTCCGGCCTGTACAGCCTTTCAGCGCTCCTGCATGAGAAGGAGAAGACCGCCGGCGGCCTGTTCGGTAAGGCCGACCGTGCGCAGATCCGCAACGTCAACCTTACCGATTCCATGCTGATTGCCGCTGAAAAGCAGGAAGCCGGTCTACTTGTGGGATCAAGCTCGGATTCCGTGATTGAAAATTGCCACGTGTCCGGCCGGCTCGTCGTGGATCATGTGTATGACAGCGGCGGCGTAGCCGGTCGGGTATGGGGCGATGTCTTTGCGGACTGCTCCTTCTCGGGCAGCATCGCGGCGGAGAATCACTCCGGAAATGTGGGCGGCGTCTGCGGCACGCTGTCCTGTACGGGTGAGCGGCTGGTCAACGACGCATCCATCGAAGTCCGGAATCCTCCCGTTCTTTCGGGGTGCGGCGGCGTTGTGGGCGATGTATACCAAGCTGCGCTCCGGGACAGCGTCAACAACGGCAGCATCACCGTGTACGGGCAATCCCAATCGGTCGGCGGCGTCTGCGGCCAGGTCAGCGCAGGCCCCACCAATGCGAAGGATGAAAACGGCAAAACCCTGAAGGATGAAAACGGCAAGTGGATCAGTATTCCGGCAAACGGAGAGATCATCGGCTGCACCAACAACGGCAGCGTGACCGCCGTGGAATCGGAGGCGGTAGGCGGCATCGCCGGAAACGGGTCCTCCGTCTTTCGTCCCGCAGGCACGATCATCATTCAGGGGTGCACCAACAACGGTCAAGTTCTTGGACGGGAGAATGTCGGCGGCATTACAGGTGAGGTGTTTTCGGAATATGGCAATTATCATCTGCAGCAGTGCGTCAACGCCGGCAGCGTGACGGCCAGCGACCGGGTCGCCGGCATTGTCGGTTCAGTCAACACCACCATGGGCGCTTCTGTCATTGAAGACTGCGAAAACCGGGGCAGCGTGACCGCAACGTCCGAAGAATCCGGCACTGCCGGGGGCATTCTCGGCTGGGGCGTCGATCCTACGCTCTCTTATGGGGAGGGGGATTCCGGCTCCCTGACCATCCGGAAATGCCGCAACAGCGGCAGCGTCACGGTGAATGCCGGCACGGCCGGCGGCATCATGAGCCGACTGATGCACAGTGGCAAAGACTTCTTCATCGAGATCACCCAGTGCGAAAACACCGGCGCTATCCACAGCAATCAGTCCGGGCGGCTGGGCGGCATCCTCGGCGGATGCACCGCAGGGTATGTAATTGGATTTGAAGGGAAGGCTGCCTGCACGATTCGCTCCTGCGTGAACAGCGGCGATCTGAGCTACGGGGACGCGACGATCAACGTGGTGGATTACGTCCCCCGGGAGCCCGGCGACGGCCGCGTGCTGAACGCCACCGAAAAGACCATGATCGCCATGGGCGGAAGCGCCGTGGGCGGCATTGTGGGCTCCGCCTTCGGCACGGTGGTGGTATCCTGCCTGAATCGGGGGCACATCCTGCTGCCCAGGGGGGTGGCGCCGCTCAGCGATGTCGAAGCCAATGTCCGCATGACCGAGGATGATTCCGTCGTCTTTGTCGGCGGCATCTGCGGTCTGACGCTGCACAACAGCGAACGCGACGCCTTTGAGACGGAGCATTACACCGACAGCGCGTATACGGACGGTTTTGCTGCCGCGGTCTACGCGCCCTTCCTGCCTGCGGATTCGGAGGTCATCGCCGGCAACCGCCAGATCACGGCGGAGGAAGCCGATACGCTGGCTGCGGAGCTGCTGCGCTGACGAATGCCTTTTGGCGGGTATCCGCATGAGTTCATAAACTGAAAAACAACACCTCCCAGCCGCCCGAACGGGGCTTTGGCTGGGAGGTGCTGTTATGAATGATAGAAGGCAGCGCAGAAGATCAAGCGATCATGCCATAGAACCTCAGTGCTTCCGCAATCGCCCGTTCCTTGTCCGCCGGGCATTGCGGCTGCTTCGCCTCCTCGGATTTTGCCTTGTTGTAGCATTCGCGTGAGAGAATGCCGTATTTCCGCTTCACCTGCGCGATGTACAGCGTCGAAACCGTCAGACCGCTGTGTTCCCTGACATACGCTTTGATGTCGTCATAGGTCGCAGCCGTCTGGCTTTCGGCGGGCGTCACATCCAGCTCGTTCATATCGACGTGAATGTCGATATGTCGGGCGTCAGAGAGTTTAGACAGAAGCATCACCGTTTCCGACATATCCGTTTCGTCCCAACAAAGTCCGCTGATCTCCGAACCATTGAAATACACGGGAAAACGGAACTCGATGCGCTTCACGATGCGCCCGTCGCTCTGACGCTCCGGGTAAATCTCCACGCGCTCGATGAAGCTGTTCATGAAGGTCTTTTTCTCTAGGTCGGTGAACTGGTCGTACAGCTTGTCGAAGTAGAGCAGGAACTGATAGACGTTGTCGGTGGAAATCCTGTGCTGGCGGATGTTGTCCATGCGGGTCTGCACCTCGGCGATGCTGACCTCGATGGAGGCGATCTGGTCGTAGACCCTGTTTTGGCGCTCCTGCAGATCCTGCGCCTTGCGGGTGTAATGCGGGTCGTCGAAATCGAGCGCGTCGATCTGCTCGCCCAGCCTGTCCTTGGTGCCCGTGAGCTGGCGGAGCTGCTTGCGCAGGGTCTCCATCTCCGCGTCAAGCTCGGCGGTGTCCAGCTTCCCGCCGATCTTCTCCCGGATGCCCTGCTCAAAGGCGGGGGTGTTGACCAGCTTGTGGATGATTTCCTCCACCGCGCCGTCGATGATTTCCTCGCCCCACTGGTGGTGATAGTCGCAGCGCTTGCCGTCCACATGCAGGCGGTGCTTGCAGGCGTAATAGAAGTAGTCGCGGTAATAGGTACCGTCGCCCTTCTTCTTGCGGTTCACGTTGCCGTACATACCGCCGCCGCAGACGGGGCACTTGAGCAGCCCGGACAGGACGTGCTCGTGGTCGAGGCTGTGCGTCTTGATCTGGCGCTTGTTGGTCTGCTGGCGCTGCTTCTGCGCGAGTTGCCAGTCCTCCTCGGAGATGATGGGCTCGTGGATGCCGTCGTAGAGCGCATAGTCCTTCTGCTTGACGATGTGGTACTGGTTGCGGGTCCCGGGAATCTTTTCGTTGTGCCTGCGCCCGTAGGCCAGCTTGCCGCAGTACACGGGATTGTCGAGCACGCCGATGAGGAAGGAGCCTGTGAAGGCCTCCCGCTTGTTGTTGTGACGGCAGATTTTGCTGTATCCATGCTCGTTGAGCCAGTTTGCAATTCTGGCGGTGCCCATGGTGGTATGAATGTACTTGTCATAGATGATGCGGATGACCTCGGCTTCTTCCTCGGCAATCTGCAGCTGTCCGTCCACGAGCTTGTAGCCGTAGGGGGCAAAGCCGCCGTTCCACTTGCCCTCGCGGGCCTTCTGCCTGCGGCCCTCCATCGTCTGCACGAGGATGTTCTCGCGCTCGATCTCGGCGACGGCGGAGAGGACGGAAATCATCAGCTTGCCGCTGTCCTTGGAGGAATCAATACCGTCCTCCACGCAGATGAGGTTGACGCCGTAATCCTGCATCCGCTGCAGGGAGGTCAGCACGTCGGCGGCGTTTCTGCCGAAGCGCGAGAGCTTGAACACCAGCACAAAGGAGACGCCGTCCTTGCCGGATTCGATGTCCCGCAGCATCCGCAGAAACTCCGGGCGGCCCTCGATATTCTTGCCGGATTTGCCCTCGTCGCAGTATTCCCCGGCGACGAGCATGTTCTGGAACTCCGCGTACTTGCGCAGCTTGTCCTTCTGCGCGTCCAGGCTGTAGCCGTCCACCTGCATGGAGGTGGAAACACGGGTATAGATGTAGCATTTCATTCGCTTCATGGGTTTTCCTCCCGGTGGTCGGGCTTTGCCGCGCCCGCATGTTCCTCAAGCTCAAGGAGGAACCTGTCGTAGTCGGACAGGAACTCGCGGTCCTGAATGACGCGGTACTTTTCAAACTCGGTTTCCGCGTGCAGGCGAGCGATTTCCGCGGACACCCTGCCCGCATCCCTGAGCAGACCGTACTCGAACATTTCAATGAAGCGGTTCAGGCGGGTCTCCCAGTCCTGCATGGTCAGCGGGATGTGGCGCTGGGCCATGTTCTCGGCGAAGTCCAGATAGGAGGTGACCATGCGGTTCAGCTGCCCAAGCTCCTCCTCGGTGAGGTAGTTCTTGGCGATGGACACATCGGACTTTTTGATCTTGCCGTCCGGTGCGTCCTGCCAGGTGGTCAGGCCCATGTGATCCTTCGTGTGGTCGGCGCGCTCCATGATCAGCTCGGCGGCGGTGTGCCCGTGTACGGCGAAGTGCATCTTGTTCTGCACCGTGGCATAGAAGCGTTTGGTCGCGGTGGAGGTGCGGTCGTAGTCAATAGCGGTAGCGTACAGGTCGGTGATCTTCTGATAGAACTTACGCTCGCTGGCGCGGATCTCCCGGATGCGCTCCAGCTGTTCCTCAAAGTACTTGTCGGTCAGATAGGTGCCCTGCTTGAGCCGTTCGTCGTCCATGACCCAGCCACGAATGGTGTACTGCGTTGCGATCTGATTGACCCATTTGCGGAACTGAACGGCGCGCTCGGAATTGACCTTGAAGCCGACCGCGATGATCATTTGCAGGGAATAGTGCTGGACGGTGTACGGCTTGCCGTCTGTGGCAGTTATCCGAAATTTTCGGATAACTGAATCCTCGGACAGCTCGGAATCGTCAAAGACTTTCTTGATGTGATAATTGATCGTTTTGACACTCACATCATACAGCTGCGCCATCGTCTTTTGTGTCAGCCAGATGTTTTCGTCCTCATAGCGTATTTCGATGCTGCCCTGCGGGTCGCCCGTGGAGGCGACATAGGTCAGCACCTCCGCCGCGCTGGAACGGATGGGCGCGGGCGTCTGCTTTTCTCTGGACATGGGATTCCTCCTCGTGCGGTTCGTGACAGCCCTCCCCGGCCCGATCGAGTGCGGGCCGGGGAAGAAAGTTGATTCAGACGCAGATGATTTCGGTCATCACGTTGTGCTCCGCTTCGGCTCGGGCCAGATTCATGAGCCCAACCCACTTCATGGGATCTTCAGCCTTTAAGCCTTCGGTGATGCCCCAGCTTTGGGCATATCCCTTCATGAGCACATCGAAGCGCTCGCTAGCCTGCTCATCTATAGTGTGTAGATAGGCATTGAGCGCTCCCGTGAGCATCAGCCTTTGGAAATGACCCGGATGGTTCGATTCCAGATGCCGGAGGTGCAGCCGGCCCCATTTGCCGATAGGCTGCTGCTCCGGAAGCTCCAGGTCCGGGAAGTAATAGTCGCCGTGAAGGGTGTAGCTCAGACCGTTGCGCTCGTCGGTGATGTGGTGGGGCAGCGCGCGGCTCTCAGGAGCAGGATGATTCTGAAGCATGGTGCACCTCCTGTCAATCGTGCAGTAACTGTTCGTGTATTATGTCCCAACTGCATTTTATTACGCAGCCATATCATCTGTCAAGGGTTCTTCTGAATTTGTTTGAAATGATGGATTGGATAAACTGTCCCAACTCGTTTTGCTGTCAGGGGGAAGAGCGGGAATTTCAACCTTTCCGCTGTATTTTTCGATCATTTCGGCAAGAAAGCCGACGCACCGCTCAAAGGCGGCGTTCTGTTCAGGTGTTCTTTTGAGCAAA
>CAMENN010000002.1 GCA_945928315.1 uncultured Clostridia bacterium | reverse complement strand
TGGCCATCAACAAACTCAGCGACAGCCTGACCGAGATTCACGCGACGATCTACTGTGAGCGCGCGAGCCACAAGGGCATCATCATCGGCAAGCAGGGCGCGATGCTGCGCACCATCGGCGCGGAGGCCAGGCGGGACATCGAGGGCCTGTTGGGCACGAAGGTGAACCTGCAGCTCTGGGTCAAGGTTCGCGAGGACTGGCGCAACCGCATGGACGACCTGCGCACGCTGGGCTACGAGAGCTGAACAGACGCTTCTGAGCGGTGCATGGCTGCGCCGCTCTTTTGCTGTGCGCTTGACGCACCCCTGACCGCCGTGATATAATCAACCTCCTATTTGCACAACGGACAGGAGGGATACGGCGATGAAGGAAAATGACTGCGCCATCCGCGGCGACGGCCTGTGGTTCCGCTACCGCGCGTGCGGGCTGATCATCGAGGACGGCTGCGTGCTCTTCGCGGGAAACAACACGGAGGACTACTATTATTCTGTCGGCGGAGCGGTGCACGTCGGGGAGACGGCGGAGGAGGCCGCGGCGCGCGAGGTTTTTGAGGAGACGGGCGTGCACTACGAGGTGGACAGGCTCGCGTTCATTCACGAGAACTTCTTCCCCGGTGAGGGATCGCTGGCGGGGCGCATCTGCCACGAGGTCGCGTTGTACTTCCTGATGAAGCCGCGCGGCACGCAGGCGCTGCATCCGCATGGCACGAGCAACGGCGTGGCGGAGACGATGCACTGGCTGCCCATCGAGCATCTGCGCGAATACCGCGCGTTTCCGGCGTTTCTGGCGGACTGCCTGCCCGTGCCGCCGGGGATCACGCACATTGTCAGCCGCAACGAGAAAACCGGCAGCAAGGGCCGGGAAAGACAATAAAGGGGCATTCACATGAACGAAGGAACCATTGAGCTGGCGTCGCCGCAGGACGCGGACGCAATCTGGGCGCTCTATCGCTCGCTGCTTCGCGAGCCATACGGCACCTGGGACGAGGACTATCCCTCCCGGGAAATCGTCGAAGAGGATCTGGCCAATAACGATGTGCTGGTGCTGCGCCTGCCGGAGGGCGGCATCGGCGCAGCCATCGTCGTGGAAAAGAGCGAGGAGTTCGAGGCCGACGTGCCCTGGTATCCGGACGTGACGCGCTGGTGCGCGCTGGGCAGGCTTGGCGTGGCGCATGGCCTGCAGGGACGGGGTATCGCACGGCGCATGCTCACCGAAGCGATGGCTCGGGCAAAGGCGGAGGGCTACGAGGCCGTGCGCTTTCTTGTCGGCGCGCACAACGTGCCCGCGCTGCGCTCGTATGCCACGCTGGGCTTTGAGGTCTGCGGCCAGACGCGCATGTGGGATGAGGACTGGCTCTGCTACGAAAAGCGTCTGTGACTTGCCTGCCCGGTCAAAGCATGGTATACTGAACCTGCACATTCTCCTTTGAAGGCATTTTTGGAGGCATTTTCCCATGCACATGAGAACGAAGAAGTGGGCGAAGCCGGAGCTGGCGGTCTGCCCGTACTTTACGGACGAGGCGGACACGCTGCGCGGACACTGGCGCGAGCGCTTTGCCAAGGATCAGCCGCTGTATCTGGAGCTGGGCTGCGGCAAGGGCGTGTCCACCGCGGCGATGGTCTACGACAACCGCGACAGGAACTTTGTCGCCATGGACATCACCTGCAACGTGCTCGGCGACACCCGCCGCAACATCGCCAGAACGTACGGCGAGGAGCCGGTGGACAATGTGATCATTGCGCGCTATGACATCGAGTATATCCGCAACGTGTTCGCGCCGGAGGACCGCATCGAGCGCATCTACATCAACTTCTGCAACCCGTGGACCAAGCGGCCGAAGTATGCCAAGCGCCGCCTGACGCATCCGCGCCAGCTGATGCAGTACCGCGACTTTCTCGTGGACGGCGGCGAAATCTGGTTCAAGACGGACGACATGCCGCTGTTCACCGAATCACTGCCGTATTTTGCGGCATGCGGCTTTGAGATGCGCTACCTGACGAACGATCTGCACGCCTCGGGCTTTGCGCCCAATTACGTCAGCGAGCACGAGCAGAAGTTCACGGCGCTGGGCGTGCCCATCAAGTTTGTCATCATGAGGAAGAAGCCCGGCCCGGTGGAGCTCGATCCGGTCCGCTGGGTGATGCCGGGCGCGTTTGCCCGCCTGCGCGAGGGTGCGCAGGAGAAAGAGAATACTGAAGAAATCATCGCGGAATGACCCGCGGGAGAGGTTGACGCCATGTTTGGAATCGTCATCAATCCCATCTCCGGCGGCGGAGAAAACGCAAGGCTCATCGCGCGGCTGCGCGCGGCCATCGCCGAGCGCGGCGGGACCTCGCGCGTGTTTGCCACATCGGGGGCGGACGACGGCGGCCGTCAGGCGAGCCTTGCGCTGGAGGCCGGGTGCGGCGCCATCGTCGGCGTCGGCGGGGACGGCACGCTCAGCGAGATCGTCGGTCCGGTGGCGGGCAGCGGCGCGGAGCTGTACATCGTGCCCAGCGGCACGGGCAACGACTTTGCGCGCGCGTTCGGCCTGCCGCGCGACCCAATCCGGGCGTTTGCCGCCCAGCTTGACGGCGTTCCTGCGGCCATCGACTGCCCGACGATCAACGGGCGCCCGTTTCTCAACGTCAGCGGCTCGGGCTTTGACGTCGCCGTGCTGCGCAGGACGGAGGAGCTCAAGGCGGTCTATCCGGGCGAAAAGGCCTATCACAAGGCAGTCGTGGCCGTGCTGGGCGAATACAGGCCGTTTGAGGCCGAGCTGACGCTGGAGGACGGCACAGCCACGCATGAGCGCACGACGATCATCGAGTTTGCCAACGGGCAGTACATCGGCGGCGGCATGCGCGTGGCGCCCGGCTCCGCCTGTGACGACGGGCTGCTCGACGTGGTGGTCGTCGGGCCGGTACCCCGGCGGGCGATCCCGTTTCTGCTGCCGCTGTTCATCAAGGGCTGGCATGTGCATCTGCCCATCTGCCGCGTGGCGCGCGTGCGCAGCGCGGTGCTCCGCGCGCCCGGCATGGTGGTCAACATCGATGGGCGGCTGGAGGCGATGGACGAGGCGGTCTTCTCCATCCTGCCCGGCGCGCTGCGCATGCGGCGGCCCGCAAACCCATGAATCCGTCAACCGGCTGAGAGCGGCGGCTTTCGGCCGGTTGTCTTCATATCCGCAGGAATCGGAAATTTTTGGGAAAACGGGAAGAATTTTGCGGGCATTTCCGTCATATAGGTAGAAATGGGGCACAAAGGATGTCCCCGCGCCGCCAAAGAAGCGGAGCGGATTGCATGCAAAGGAGTGAGCTTCATGAAGAAATCCATCCTCTCGATGCTGGCCCTGGCGCTGATGCTTGCGCTGGCCTGCACGGGCGTTTGTGAAACCCTGTATGTGGATAACCGCGAGACGGACAAGGTCTATCCCGAGCGGCTGAACCTGCGCGCGGAGCCGTCCAAAAACGGCGCGATCCTCGGCCTGTACTACACGGGCGCGCAGGTGGAGGCGCAGGGCGTGGAGGAGGACTACACGAAGGTCTCCATCGGCGGTATGACCGGCTACATGGCCAGCGAGTTCCTGATCACCGCGGAGGAGGCGGCTGCGCGCTATGGAGCGGACAGCGGCTTCGGCGAGTGCCGCGCCGCACAGGTGGATCTCGGCGGGCTGTGGGAAAGCGCGCTGCAGGTGCGCGCGGAGGCGGACGGAGCCTCCCAAACGGTGGCGACGCTTGCGCACGGCGACACGGCGTCGCTCATCGGCATCGTGGGCGAGCAGTGGGCCTACGTCTCGGTGGAATCGGAGGGGAAAGTGGTCTTCGGCTATGTGCCGCTGGATTCGCTGATCGACGTGCTGGGCTGCCGCGTGATGATCGTGGCCTCCGGCAGGGCGGACAGCCGCATCATCCTCTATGACGCGGCGACGGACAGGGCAAAGGAGATCATGTCCCTCAAGAACGGCACGCCCTGCATGGCGCTCTTCGGGCGCAAGGAGGGCAACTGGGTCAAGGTTCGCGTGGGCGGCGTGACCGGCTGGATCAAGTACACGCAGGCGGCGAACCTGCAGACGCTCATGGCCGGGCAGGCGCGCAGCACCGTGCCGTATTACCCGCTGGTGATGCAGACGAAGACGGATGCGCTGCTGTGCAGCGTGATGGGCGACAGGAGCAGCCCCTACATGACGCTGGGCGCGGATATGAAGGTGGAGGTGCTCGCCGAGTGCGGTGACTCTGTCTACGTCCGCACGATGGAGGGCGGCGCAGGCGCGTACGACTGCGGCGATTACGGCTACATGGCGCTCTCCGACCTGACGATCTCAAGAAGCGAGGGCGGCGCGGGCATCGCGCAGGCGGATGACGACGATCTGCCCGTGGTGATCCTCGCGGAGGCGGACGCGGGCGCGCTGATGCTCGGCGCGATGATTCCGGGCGCGCAGGCGAGGGTTGTCGATTTCACGCAGACGGACTATGTGAAGATCGCGCTGGGCGACGTGACGGGCTATGTGCTCAAGACGCAGATCCGCGCGCTGGGCGAGGGCACAGAGACGGCCTCTGAGCGGATTCCGCAGAGGGCTGCGCTGCTAGAGGACGCAACCCTGCGCGCTGCGATGGACGATGAAGCGCAGGAAACCGCGCAGGCGGCTGCGGGCGAGCGCGTCTACATGCTGGCGGTGTGCGGCGACTGGGCCTACGTCAAGGCGGGCGACACAGCGGATCTGGGCGAGGCGGACGGGCAGGCGGGCTTTGTGAAGCTCAGCAGCCTGAACGCCCCGGCGAGTACGACGCATCTGACGGCGCACGTCACCGAGGACAAGATCAACATCCGCGATCAGGCGGGCAAGGACGGGCAGATCATCGGCCGGGCGCGCCTGGGCGAGCGCCTGCGCGTGGCGGACTACGGCGTCGAGTGGACGTGCGTGGTCACGCCGGACGGCAAGCGCGGCTATGTGATGACGGGCTACCTGGAATTCGAGTGAGCCGGAGGATGAGCGCATGAGAAGGAGATGGGCTGCGCTGCTGCTGGCGGCGCTGTGCTTCCTGTGCGGCGGCGCGTTGGCGCTGGAAGGCGATGAGGTGACGACCTGGGCGCAGGCGGAGGAGCTGATCGGCATGGACGGGCTGTGGCCCGCTGTGACGCCCTCCTACGCGCAGAAGCATGGCTTTGCGCCCGTGGAGCTTGCTCCGGAGGACGCGCTTGCCGCGCTGAACAGGGCTTATGAGGGCGCGCGGGAGGCGGGCTATGGCGCCGTGCTGCGGGGCTGGGGCCTGACGCAGGCGACGGATGAGGGCGAATGGGTACCCTATGGACGTCCGGAGTGCGTGACGCTCGGCGAAGGCGTCAATCTCGCGGGCACAGCCGCGGACGTGGAGGCGATCCGCTTTGATGGGGACTGGTCGTCCGACGTGTCGCTGATCTTCGTTCGGGAGGAATACGGCATCTGGCGGCTCATCGACTGCGTGCGCGGCGATGCGAAGGCGCTGTGCGTCGCGAACGACGAGGGCACGGACGGCATCGCGTTCATCGAGTGTGAGCAGATCGGGCACGGTACCGGGTACTACGCGGAGCTGGTGCAGGTCTACAACCCGATCACCCGGCAAAGCGAGGCGGCGTACACGCGCACGGGCTATGAGTGTCCGTTTGACGATCGGAACATGTTCCTCTGCGCAGATGCGGACTACGGCTGGGACGGGCTGCGGATCGTCGTGTCGGCGGTCTTCGGCAGCTATGCGCAGGAGGGAAGCCAGCGGATTTTCACGCAGCGCGCGCAGATGAGCGAGGTCTATGCCTACGGCTACGATGCCGGCACGCACAGCCTGGCCCTCGGCGCATACGGGCGCTGCGAGGGCCTCAGTCCCGCTGCGCTCCGCGCATCCAGCGTCACAGAATACCTCTCCGGCACCGTCGGCTTTGCTTACTAAACGGCGGAGCAGAGTGGGGAATCCATCAAAAATCGGCGTCTCTGCACAAAACGGAACCGTTTTTTCGGCGGAAACAGAGGGAAATGCGTCATTTGCGGGAAAAACCGCGCGGTGAGTTTTCAACCGAATCCACAAAAACAGACGGCAAAAACCGCCTGTTTTTTCGTGCCGGGCGCGGGACGCACGCCGCCCGGTTGCAAAAGCGGAGCAGCTTCGCTATAATATCCGCGCTGGCGCCGGATGGCGCAGAGAGGAGTGCATGCTCATGAAGCAGTTCAGCTATGTGCTGACCAACGACAGCGCTGTGCAGTCCCGTCAAATGGGCAACCTGGTGCGTGAGGCATCCCGGTTTCAGAGCCGGGTGCAGCTGCGCAGCGGTGCGGAAAACGTGCTGCTGGCCCACGCGCGTGCCCTGAAGGACATGCAGCGCGGAAGCCGGGTGACGGTGACGGTCGAGGGAAGGGACGAGGAGGCTGCCGTGGCGGCGATACAGGATTACTTTGTCGCCAATATGTGAGTTTGCCGGAAGATAAAGCACAAAAAACGCAGGGCGTGCGGGGAAGAACCGCGTGCCCTGCGGCTTTTTTTGGGGAAAAGAAGTACCCGCTCACCGGTCAGTGAGCGGGCGAGTGTCAGAAGAAATGACACGAAAGTTGATCACGGAACCGGCGTCGCATGGAAAGAGCACTGTCAAGCGGCGGGCTCACTTTTTCTTCTTCGGGGCGGGCAGACCGAAGGTCATGAACTCGCATTCCAGACGGCCGTTGTAGAAGCGGCGCTTTTTGTCCGCCCGGCGGCTGAAGCAGCGCTCGAAGCCGGGGTGGCTGGTGATCGCCGAGAGCGTGAAGCCCGGGTGGCGGCGCAGCAGAAGGCCCATGTCGCGATAGAGCGCCTCGCAGGACTTGCGGTCGCTCAGGCGCTCGCCGTAGGGCGGGTTGCACAGGAACGCGCCGCGCTCATCCTCGAGCCGGCAGTCTCGCATGTCGGCGACGTCAAAGCGCACGCAGCCGTCCAGACCGGCCTGATGCAGGTGGCGGTGGGCCAGCTCGACGGCCTCCGGGTCGATGTCTCCACCGGAGATGCCCTCCACGCGCTGCGGTTCGAACGCGGCCTGCGCCTCCTCGCGCAGGGCGGCAAAGGCGTCCGAGGGAACGCCGCGCCAGCTCTCCAGCGCGAAGCTGCGCGTCAGGCCCGGCGCACGATTGGCCATCTGCATGGCCGCCTCGATCATCAGCGTGCCGGTGCCGCACATCGGGTCGTGCAGGCGCATACCGGGGCGCCAGGGGCTGAGCGTCACCAGCGCGGCGGCCAGCGTCTCGCGCAGCGGGGCCTCGCCGTTCCACGTCCTGTAGCCGCGGCGGTTGAGCGCCACGCCGCTGGCATCGAGCGTGAGCTGGGCGACGTCGCCGTGCAGCGCCACGTCGATGGCGACCGTCTCGGCGGTCTCCTCAAACCAGCCCATGTGGTAGTGCGCCTTGAGCCGCTCGACGATCGCCTTCTTGGTGATTGCCTGGCAGTCGCGCACGCTCATCAGCTGGCTGCGCGCGCATTTGCCGCTCACGGGGAAGCGTGCGTCCGCGGGAATGAAATCCTCCCACGGCAGCGCGCGCACGCCCTCGAACAGCTCCTCGAAGCTGTGCGCCTCGAACCGGCCTACGACCAGCAGCACGCGGTCCGCGCAGCGCAGCCAGAGGTTGGCGCGCATCGCGTCCTCAAACGTGCCGGTGAAGCGTGCACCGCCGTTTTCGGCCTTCGCCGGTATCTGCATCCGCTCCAGCTCCCGCGCGACGACGCCCTCCAGGCCGAACGCCGCGGTCGCAATCCACTCAAACTGCTGCATGCCATCCCTCTTCATCGCGTTTTCGTCCTGTCAGTATACCAGCCCGCACGGCTCCGCGTCAATTCCCGGGGCACATTTTGTCCGGATTTGCGCCCGCAAAGCGCCCGGATCGCGCCAAAAATCCGGGAAACGAAAAAAGGGGGCTGTTCAAAACGGGAAAAAATTGTTATACTAGGAACGAAGGAAACAAAAACCGGGCGCCCGCGCGTCGCGTGCGCTCAATTTCCATGAAGGAGTGAACGAACATGGCTCTTGTTACCAGTACGGAAATGTTCAAAAAGGCGTATCATGGCGGCTATGCGGTCGGCGCTTTCAACGTGAACAACATGGAGATTGTTCAGGCGATCACCGAGGCCTGCCGCGAGGAGAAGGCTCCTGTGATCCTGCAGGTGTCCAAGGGCGCGCGCGCCTATGCCAACCACACCTATCTGGTCAAGCTCGTCGAGGCGGCGGTCATCGAGTGCCCGGAGATCCCGATCGTGCTGCATCTTGACCACGGTGACAGCTTCGAGACCTGCAAGTCCTGCATCGACGGCGGCTTTACCTCCGTCATGATCGACGCGAGCTCCAAGCCGTTCGACGAGAACATCGCCATCACCCGCAAGGTCGTCGAGTACGCGCATGACCACGGCGTCGTCGTCGAGGCGGAGCTGGGCGCGCTGGCCGGCGTCGAGGACGAGGTGAGCGTCGAGGCCGACAAGGCGCACTACACCCGTCCCGAGGAGGTCGAGGAGTTTGTGACCCGCACCGGCTGCGACTCCCTGGCCATCGCCATCGGCACCTCTCACGGCGCCTACAAGTTCAAGCCCGGCACCAAGCCGCAGCTGCGCTTTGACATCCTCGAGGAGGTCAGCCGCCGCCTGCCGGAGTTCCCGATCGTGCTGCACGGCTCTTCCTCCGTGCCGCAGGAGTATGTGAAGATGGTCAACGAATTCGGCGGCGCGATGCCGGGCGCCATCGGCGTGCCGGAGGAGCAGCTGCGCCATGCCGCGTCGCTGTCCGTCTGCAAGATCAACATCGACTCCGATCTGCGCCTGGCGATGACCGGTACCATCCGCAAGTTCTTCGCGGAGCATCCGGACAAGTTCGACCCGCGCGAGTACCTCAAGCCTGCCCGCGCCAACATCAAGGAGCTCGTGCGCCACAAGCTGGTGGACGTGCTCGGCTGCGCCGGCAAGGCCTGATTCCAGGCAGCAAAGCGCCGCTTCCTTCGGGGAGCGGCGTTTTTTGCAGCATGAGAAATTGCGTCAAAGCATCGTGCAGCGAGCACTGAGGGACAGTGCTTGATCAGGCTGTTCGGAGGTGGGAGCGGGCACTGCCCGCTTTTTTGCGTGCCCGCCTGAAGAATCGGACAATTCCGCCGAAATGTTGCAAAATTGTGAATCTCATTCTTGAAAAAGGCGGGGAGATATTGTATGATAGGAGTATCCGGGACAAGAAAGGATGATCATGCAATGGCCAAATTTGTCGTGCTGACGGACTCTGCCTGCGATCTGCCGCAGGAGCTGGCCCAAAAGCACCATATCGATATCGTCTGCTTCAAGATTGCTCTGGACGGCGAGGGCTATACCGAGCGCGTGGACTTCGACGGCAAGGCGTTCTGCGAGCTGCTGCGCAAGAGCAGCGGCATCCCCACGACCTCCCAGGTCACGCAGTTCGAGTTCTTCGACCGCTTTGAGCAATACGACCGCGAGGGCGCTGAGCAGGTGCTCTACGTCTCCATCAACGCGGGCGGCTCCGGCACGAACGCTGCGGCGCACGCCGCCGCTGCGCAGTTCCATGAGGAGCATCCGGACAGCACGATGCGCATCAGCATCGTGGACAGCCACTGCTACTCGATGGCCTACGGCGCGCTCGTCGTGAAGGCGTCCGAAATGCTGGAGGGCGGCGCATCCATGGACGAGGTCGTCGCCTGTCTGGAGGACAAGTTCGCCCGCATGGAGATCCTTCTGACGGCATACACCCTCAAGGTCATCCGCAGGTCCGGCCGCATCAGCGCAGCGTCGGCCATCGCGGGCGATCTGCTGGGCATCCATCCGGTGTTCACGCTCAACGACGGCGTGAGCCAGGTGGTCAAGAAGGTCCGCGGCGACAAGATGGTCGTCAGCGCGATGGTCAAAGAGATGAAGAGCCGCATGGCGGAGGGCGAGCCGTACTACATCGCCGTCACGGACGAGAAGTACGGGAAGGAATACGCCGATGCCTGCGAGAAGGTGGTCGGCTATCCGCCGGCACTGGTCTATCAGCTCGGCTGCGCGGTCTGCTCGAACACCGGCCCCGAGGCGGTCGGCCTCGTCTATGAGGGCAAGGTCAAGCGCGAGCGGTAAGCGGCCCCCAAAGGAACAAGAAACCCCGGCAGGATGCCGGGGTTTTTGTCTGCTCAGATCCTGTGCGTGAGAATCGTCTCGCCCTCGAGCGTCTTGATCGTGAACACGCGGTTCTCGTAGATCATGTAGCTCTTCGGGTTGCCCTCCTTGGGCAGGGCGGCGGAGCCGGGGTTGATGTAGGTCATGCCGTCCTTCTCCTGCACGGTCAGCACGTGCGTGTGGCCGTGGATGAGCAGGTCGCCGTCCTTGTGCGGGGGCAGCGCGTCGAGGCTATACAGGTGGCCGTGTGTCACGAATGCCGTCGTGCCGTCCAGATCGAACAGCGCGTAGTCGGCCTGAATCGGGAAGTCGAGCACCATCTGATCGACCTCCGCGTCGCAGTTGCCGCGCACGCAGAGCAGCTCGTCCTTGACGCTGTTGAGCATCGCCGTGACGGCCTTGGGGTCGTAGCGGTCGGGCAGGTCGTTGCGCGGGCCGTGATAGAGCAGGTCGCCCAGCAGCACGAGGCGGGAAGCGCCCTCCGCGCGGTACTGGCGCAGCACGGCCTCCGTCGCGCTGGCGGAGCCGTGAATGTCGGAAGCAAACATGAGTTTCATCGTTACACACACCTTTCGGGAGAGAATTACAGGTCGATTTCCAGCACGACGGGGCAGTGGTCGCTGCCCATCACCTCGCTGTCGATGCGCGCGGCGCGGATGCGGTCCTTCACGCGCTCGGAGACGAGGAAGTAGTCGATGCGCCACCCCGCGTTCTTTTCGCGCGCATGGAACATGTAGCTCCACCAGGAGTAGCAGCCCGTCGCGTCGGGGTACAGATAGCGGAAGGAATCGACAAAGCCGGAACCCAGCAGCTTCGTCATCGCCGCGCGCTCCTGCGGGGTAAAGCCCGCGTTGTTCTGGTTGGTTTTCGGGTTCTTGAGGTCGATCTCCTGATGCGCCACGTTCATGTCGCCGCAGACGATGACCGGCTTTTTTTCATCCAGCTGGGCGAGGTACATGCGGAAGTCCTCCTCCCAGCACATGCGGTAATTGAGCCGCGTCAGCTCGCGCTGGCTGTTGGGGGTGTAGACTGTGACGAGGTAGAAGCCCTCGTACTCGAGCGTGATGAGCCGGCCCTCGTGGTCGTGCAGCTCGCTGCCCATGCCGAAGGCGACGGACAGCGGCTCCTGCCTGGCGAGGATTGCAGTGCCCGAGTAGCCCTTCTTTTCGGCGGAGTTCCAGTATTCGTGATAGCCCGGCGCGGGAATCTCGGCCTGACCGGGCTGCATCTTCGTCTCCTGCAGGCAGAAGAAGTCGGCATCCTGCTGCGAGAAGTAGTCCATAAAGCCCTTGCCCAGGCAGGCGCGCAGGCCGTTGACGTTCCAGGAAATCAGTTTCATCGGTGCCTCCAAAGTGAATAGAATCAGCGGTTCCCTGTTATTATACAGGATGAATGCCCGCGTGAAAAGGGGGAAAATGGGAGGGATGGCCCTTGCTGCTGCCGCTGGTCTTTGCGCTTTTGTATACGGCGCTGAGCACGCGCGTGCTGGTGAACGCGGGCGTGGGTCTGCATGGCCTTCGGGGCACGACGGCGCTCAGCGTGCGCGCCTATGGCATCTGCCTGCGCCTGGATGGCGTCATCGAGCGCACGGGCACGCAGCTTCGCCTGCGGATGCGGCCCCGCTACGGGCAGCGGACATTTGGCGAGCGAACGCTTCGGGCGGGCGCCGCCTCCTTCAAGAGGTATGGATGGGCGATGCGCGCGGCGCTGGGCAGCGTGCGCTGGGGCCAGCTCGACGTCTATTTGCGCGCGGGCACGGACGAGGCGTGGAGCACGGCGCTGCTCGCGGGAGCGGCACGCTCGCTGGCGGCGTCGCTGCTGGCGGTGTCCGGCGGACGGATTCCCTGCGACGTGCGCGTGGACGCGTCATTTGACGAGCCGGAATTCCTGTTGGCATCGCGCTGCATATTTTCGGCCGCGCCCGGCGATATTATGTTCGCAGTCGTCAAGGCGGCTGTAAAAAAGACGCGGAGAGAGGGATTCGGGTGGCTGAGCATCCCATTGAGAGCCTGATGAGCACGTCCATGGAGAGCATCCGGGAGATGGTGGACGTCAATACGGTGGTGGGCGATCCCGTGGCGACGCAGGACGGCTCCACGATCATTCCGATTTCCCGGGTGTCCTTCGGCTTTGTGGCCGGCGGAGGCGAATACGCGGGCGGCCTTTCCCAGCCGCAGGCGGAAAACCTGCCCTTCGCGGGGGGCGCAGGCGCGGGGGTATCCGTGCACCCGGTGGGTTTTCTGGTCTGTTCGGCAAACGGCGTAAGGCTGCTGAGCGCGAGCTGCGCTTCGCCGATGGAGCGGCTGGTGGAGCTTTTGCCGCAGGCGCTGGACGGCCTTAGGGCCATGGAGCAGGAGGATGAGCAAAGGGACAGGCCGCCGCAGGTCAGCGCGGCCTACCGGGAGGGCTGAGCCGGAAGGGCTCAGCCCTTTTGGCATCGGTGCACCTGTCCAGCGGGACACCCGGGAACGCCCGCGCATAGGATGCCATCGGGCGCACTGTCATGAAAATGGGCCTTTGCACCGCGCAAAAGGGACGATTTGGTCGAATTCCCCGTGCGCTTTTCAGCAAAATCCGCATTTTTTGAGACGCAGGCTGAAATATGCTTGACTTTATTCAGTTTATTCTATAGAATTGTATCTGTTCGTCCCTGATGAATACGATCAACATCATGAATCGGAGGGCTTCCGGTATGGGCATCAAGGTTTCAAAATTTGGCGGAAGTTCGCTGGCTGACGCTGCACAGTTTGCCAAGGTGAAGAATATCCTGCTCTCGGACGCGGACAGGCGCATCGTCGTGCCCAGCGCGCCCGGCAAGCGCAGTTCTGTCGATATCAAGGTGACGGATCTGTTTTATGAGTGCAACCGACTGGCCAGCGCCGGCAAGGAGATCGACGCGGCCTTTGACAAAATCGCGGAACGGTATCACAGCATCGCCGCGGAGCTGGGGCTTTCGGTCGATCTCGACGCGCATCTGGCTGAAATCCGCCGCAACATCCAGCTTGGCGCGGGCGCGGACTATGCCGCCAGCCGCGGCGAGTACCTCAACGGCATCCTGCTGGCCGACTATCTCGGCTGGGACTTCATCGACGCCGCGGCGGGCATCTTCTTCGACGAAGAGGGGAAGCTCGACAGCGACAAGACCCAGCGCGTGCTCGGCGGCATCCTCGCACAGCATGAGCGCGCTGTGGTGCCGGGCTTCTATGGCTGCGATTCGCACGGCAACGTGAAGACGTTCTCCCGCGGCGGCAGCGACATCACCGGCGCGATCGTCGCGCGCGCGGTCAACGCGGACCTCTATGAGAACTGGACCGACGTCTCCGGATGCCTGATGGCCGACCCGCGCATCGTCCGCAATCCCGAGACGATCCGCTATGTGACCTACCGCGAGCTGCGCGAGCTGTCCTACATGGGCGCCTCCGTGCTGCACGAGGACGCGATCTTCCCGGTGCGCATCGCGGGCATTCCGACCAACATCCGCAACACCAACAAGCCCGAGGAGCCGGGCACAATCATCGGCTACGAGGCCGAGGATTACGAGAGCGAGTACACGATCACCGGCATCGCGGGCCACAAGGATTTCGCCATCATCGCGGTGGAAAAGGCGATGATGAACGCGGAGCTGGGCTTTGGCCGCCGCGTGCTGCAGGTGCTCGAGGAGGAACAAGTCTCCTTCGAGCATATGCCCAGCGGCATCGACACCATGTGCGTCGTCGTGCGCGAGGACGCCATCGAGGGCAAGAAGGAGCGCATCGTCAGCCGCATTCACGAGCTCTGCGCGCCGGACAGCGTGGAGATTCACTCCGGTCTGGCGCTCATCGCCACGGTGGGCCGAGGCATGGTCCGCTCGAAGGGCATCTCCGCTCGCCTGTTCGACGCGCTCATGCGCGCGGGCATCAACGTGCGCCTGATCGATCAGGGCTCCAGCGAGCTGAACATCATCGTGGGCGTCGATAATCTCGACTTTGAAAATGCCGTGCGCGCCATCTACCGCGCGTTCGTCGTGAAGGAAAAGCGCTGGTAAGAAAAAAGCAGCCGTTCGCGCGGCTGTTTTTGTTTTCCCCAAAATCGCGCATGCGCGGCCGGGATTCCGAGCCCAGCCGCGCACGCGCCGTGCAAAGGGGGGAGAAGGGAGATAAAGGGAGACAGGATTGGATTTACGCCTGTTCGTGCGGATGCACGAGCCTGCGCAGGCTGACCTCGACCGTCACGATGACGACGATCATCACGAGCACCTGGAACATGACGAGCATCAGCGCACTGACGCCGAGCGCGGCGGGCGTATTCGCCGGCAGGATGGCCAGCGCCCAGAAGCTGAAAACGGCCAGCACGACGGAGACGATCATGTAGCGCAGGCTGCTCGCCTGCTGGGCGCGGGCCCAGGCCTGCGGTCCCGACAGCGACAGTTCGGATGTGTAGCCGAGCCGGGCATGCATCTCCTTGCAGCCGCTGCGGCGATAGAGGCCCATCAGAAACGAGCAGACGGGGATGATGAGCAGCGAGATATAGCACAAAACGGTGGTCATTGCGGGTTCCTCCTTGTTGCCGCTGATGCAGCGGTTTTCTTTCGTTTTTATTATCATCTCGCGGGGAGCCGCCGTCAAGGAGGAGCATCGACAAGAAGCCATAAAGAACACAAGAATAGTGTGAAGATTCTTTATAAAGAAGCCTTCACACCACAGCTTTTCGATGTATTGCTGGAAAAAACGGCGGTCATCTGAAGGAGGACGCCGCCATGTTGAGCAGCGAGGTGAACAGGGAAAGCCGCAGCAGCACGTCGCCCGCGCGCCGGGGCAGAAGCCGCTGGATCGGCGGGAGCATCGCCAGCAGCGCGCCCAGAATCGCACCCGGCAGCAGCCAGAGCAGCGTGGCCGCGTCCGGCAGGGCAAAGCGCGCGCGGATGAGCGTCGTGAGCAGCTTGCCCGCCATGGAAAAGAGCGTGATCGTCAGCGCGGCGAAGGCGGACTCGCCGTCCTCCGCGTCAAAGAGCAGGAAGAAGAGCATCAGCGTCAGCGGCTCCGCGCCGAACGCGAGGAACGAGCCGAGCAGTCCGACCGTGAGTGCCACCGGGAAGCCGAGCGTGCGCGGGAGCGCCAGGGGCATCAGCGTGCGCGAGAGCCGGGTGAAGTAGAGCTGCGGCAGGGCGATCAGCGTGAGCAGCAGCGCGTTCTGCAGCAGCGTACAGGCGGAGGCGGGCATCACGGCGAAGAACCGGTTGGCTGCCAGATCGCCCAGAATGCCGCCCAGCGCTGCGCCGACGGCCAGCAGGAGCAGATCCTCCTGCGGCAGAGGAATCGGCTGTCCGAGGGCAAAGAACGCGCTGACGAGCGATGCGCACAGCGCCGCCATCGTGCAGAGCATCGCGACGGAGGCGGGCGGGAGCGGCGAAATGGCGTCGAGCAGCGGCCGCAGCAGCGTGACTGCGCCCAGCCCGCTGGCGATGCCGTAATACGCGCACAGCCCGCCGGCGATGAGGTAGATCACCGGCGCACCGCCAGCTTCGCAAACCGCGCCGCCGGACCGAGCGCCTGCTCGATGCGCAGCAGCCGGTTGTACTTGCTCACGCGCTCGCTGCGGCAGGGCGCGCCGGTCTTGATCTGTCCGGCGTTGATGGCGACGGCCAGGTCCGCGATGGTCGTGTCCTCCGTCTCGCCGGAGCGGTGGGAGACGATCAGGCGGTAACCGTGCTCGCGTGCCAGCTGCGCCGCGCGGATCGTCTCGCTCAGCGTGCCGATCTGGTTCGGCTTGAGCAGCACGGCGTTCGCGCAGCCCATTGCGATGCCCTTGCCGATGCGCGAGACGCTGGTGACGAACAGGTCGTCGCCCACCAGCTGGCAGCTGCCGCCCAGCGTCGCCGTCAGCGCCTGCCAGGCGGGCCAGTCCTCCTCGCCCAGCGGGTCCTCGATGGAGGCGATGGGGTATTTGCCCAGCAGCGCGCGCCAGTGCTCACAGAGCTCGTGCGCGGTGTAGCTGCGCCCGCTCTTGTGCATCCTGTAGCTGCCGTCGGGCTGCTTCCATTCGCTGGCGGCCGCATCGAGCGCGAGGGTGAAGTCGCGCTTGGCGGAGTAGCCCGCGCGGCCAATGGCCTCCAGAATCAGCTCGATGGCCTGCGTCTCCTCGGCGATGGCCGGGGCAAAGCCGCCCTCGTCGCCCACGCCGCATTGTAGGTCCTTCTTCTTGAGCAGCGCGGCGAGCGCATGCGTCACCTCGGCGCACATGCGCAGCGCTTCGGCAAACGTGTCCGCACCGACGGGCTGAAGCATGAACTCCTGCACATCCAGCCCGTTGGCCGCATGTGCGCCTCCGTTGATGATGTTCATCATCGGCAGCGGGAGATGCGTCGCCTGCTGGCCGCCCAGAAAGCGGAAGAGCGCGATGCCCTGCGCGCTGGCTGCGGCCCTGGCGCAGGCCATGGAGACGGCGAGCGTCGCGTTTGCGCCGAGAGAGGACTTGTTCTGCGTGCCGTCGAGCGCGATCATCGCCTGATCGACGGCGAACAGGTCGGCGGCGTCCATGCCGCGCAGCGCCTTGTCGATCGGACCGGAGACGTTCTTGCAGGCGCGGCGCACGCCCTTGCCGTTGTAGCGCTGCATGTCCCCGTCGCGCAGCTCCAGCGCCTCTGCCTGACCGGTGGACGCGCCGCTGGGCGCGATGGCCGTGCAGACGATGCCGCCGCTCAGTTGAACCTCCGCCTCCACGGTCGGATTGCCGCGGGAGTCGAGCACCTCGCGCCCGATTACGCTCCTGATTTCCGTTGCTTGCATATGCATCCCTCCGCTGATCGTTGTCGCGGCGTAGGGTGCGCGAAGGGCGGGGAGATTATGCAAAAGCCCGGCGAAGCCGCTGCGGGCCCCGCCGGACGACGGAAACAGGGAAGAGAGGAAGGAGAGCAATCAGAACTTCAGGAACCAGGTGGAGATGTAGCCGGTCACGCCGTCGATCTCGGTCTTGGTCCAGTCGGTCGTCTTCTCGAGCACGTTGATCTTCGTGCCCACCGGCACGGTGCGGATCACGCCCGCGGACAGGCTCGGGCCCTTGCGGAAGTTGACGTAGCTGTTGCCGTTCGGGTTCACGACGGTCGCCGTGCCGGTGACTGCCGCGCCGTTCACCTTGAGGTAGGCGGCCATCATGTAGCCGGTCTTGCCGTCCACCTGCACCTTGTACCAGCCATCGAGCTTCTCGAGCAGGGTCACGGTCTTGCCGTTGCGGTAGTAGCCCAGGGAGGCGCTGCTCGTGCTCGGCTCGCTGCGCAGGAAGAGCACCTGCGTGTCCTTCGGGTTGCTGACCACGGCGGTGCCGATGGAGGACACGCCGCCGTGGTCCGCGGGCTTGCGGCTGCTGAGCCACTGGCTGAGCATGTAGCCGGTCCTGCCGTCCACGGAGACCTTGCTCCAGGCGCCGTCGGTCGCCAGCACGGTGACGGCAGTGCCGCGCGGATAGGAACCGAGGATCGTGCCGTTCGGCTCCGCGCGCAGGTTCAGGCCGCGGGTGTTGGTGGCGACGTAGCGGGTCACGTTGGTCGCGCCCTCCTCGCCCAGGTACTTCGCGTACATGTAGCCGCTCTGGCCGCCCACGTCCACGAACGCCCAGTCGCCGTCCATGCCCCTGACGAGCACCTCGGTGCCCCAGCCGTACTTGCCCAGCACGGCGGAGGAGGTGTTCGCCTCCGCACGCAGGTTCAGCGTGCCGCAGGTGATCACGCGGGTCTCGTTCTCGGCGTTCGCGCCGAAGGGCAGCGCCATCGCCATGCACAGCATCGCGGCGCAGGCGGCTTTCTTGTTGTTGTTCTGCATATCGGAATTCCTCCTTTGTCATTGAGAAGGCGTCCAAGCGGCCGCTCTTGACCGTCTTCTGCATACAGGACGAAGGAGGCGATTCGTTTATTGCAGGATAAACACTGGCAAGTTATGGAAGGACATCCGCCATGCAGAAAAAACAAGAAATACAAGAAAAAATCCCTGCTTCGCCGGGCGATGCGGGAGATCTGGAAAGCATTGTCAGCGAACCGGGCCGGGGTCAAAGCTGAACTGCGCCGGGCAGGAGACGGCGACGGGCTCGCCCGTGACGGGGTGGTCAAAGCGCAGGGCGACAGCACAGAGCTGATGCCAGGAAAGCCCCAGCGCGCGGGAGGCTGCTTCGGATTCGGGCGAGGCGTAGCGCGTGTCGCCCAGCAGCGGATGGCCGATGTGCGCCATGTGCACGCGCAGCTGATGCGTGCGACCGGTGAGCGGGTAGAGCGCGAGCAGCGCCGCCTCGCCGCCGGGGATGGGCGCAGTGCGAAGCAGCCCATACCGGCTGACGGCGCGCTGTCCGTCCGCGCGCACGACGCGGGTGAAGCTGTCCGGCGCCAGCCGGGCGATGGGCGCGTCAATTTCGCCCTGCGGCGGATCGGGCACGCCGAACACCCAAGCCTGGTACGTCTTCTGGAACGCGCCGGTCTGCATCTGCTGCTGAAGGCGCGCCTGGGCGAACGGGAGCTTCGCGAAGAGCACGATGCCGGTCGTCTCCGCATCCAGCCGGTGCACGGGGTGCGCGGGCGCGCAAAGATACCGCTGCACGCGCGCCTCCAGCGTATCGCTGCCGTTCGGCGCAGAGGGCGAGGGGTGGCACTGGAGCTGCGCCTCCTTGAAGACGGCAAGCAGCGCGTCGTCCTCATAGAGCACGCGAAGCGGCGTGTCCTGTGCGCCGGGCCGGGCGACGCCCGCGTAGCCGGTGAGCGTCACGCGCACGGTCATGCCCGCGCGCACCGGCTGATTGGCGAACATCGGCGCGCCGTCCACCGTGAGCGCGCCCTGCGCCTTGGCCTCGCGCACCTGCCGCGCGGAGAGCGCCATCGGGCCGCGCAGAAGGGCCTGCAGGGTCAGCCCGTCCTCCTGCGGGGCAACGGTGTGCGTGAGCGTCATGGCTATTCCTCCCATGGGTCAAAAAACGGACGACGAATGCCGTCCGTTGGGGGTGTATCAGAGCACCTTGCTCAGGAAGTCCTGCGTGCGCGGATGCTGCGGATGATCGAACAGCTCCCGCGGCGTACCCTGCTCGCAGATGACGCCGTCGGCCATGAACAGCACGCGGTTGCAGACCTCGCGCGCGAAGCCCATCTCATGGGTGACGATGACGCAGGTCATCTTGTTTCTCGCCAGGCCCTTGATGACGTCGAGCACCTCGCCGACCATCTCCGGGTCGAGCGCGGAGGTGGGCTCGTCAAAGAGCATGACCTCCGGCTCCATCGCCAGCGCGCGGACGATCGCAAGGCGCTGCTTCTGGCCGCCGGACAGGCGCGTGGGCTTGATGTCCCGCTTGTCGGACAGGCCGACGCGCGCGAGCAGCGCCTCCGCGTCGGCGATGGCCTCGTCCTTGCTCTTTTTGCCCAGCAGCGTGGGGGCGAGGGTGATGTTGTCGATGACGGACATGTGCGGGAAGATGTTGAAGTGCTGGAAGACCATGCCCATCTTCTGGCGGTGCTTGTCGATGTCCACGGACTTGTCGGCGATGTCCACGCCGTCGAACCAGATATGACCGCTGGTCGGCTCCTCCAGACGGTTCAGGCAGCGCAGGAATGTCGATTTGCCGGAGCCGGACGGGCCGATGAGCGAGATGACCTCGCCCTTGTGGATGGTTTCGGTGATGCCGGCGAGCACCTTGAGGGAGCCGAAGTCCTTGTGCAGGTCCTCGACGCGGATCAGCTCGGGCGCGGCCTTGTAGTCAAAACGGTCAATCACCGGATTTCAGCCTCCTTTCAAGCACGGCGATGAGCTTGCTCATCGTGAAGGTGACGACGAAGTAGATGACGCCGATGATGACCAGCGGCTCGATGACCAGATAGGTCTTGCCGGAGATCGTCTGGTACTGCGTCATCAGGTCACCGACATAGAAGGTGGAGGCCAGCGAGGTCTCCTTGGTCACGGCGACGAACTCGTTGCACATGGCGGGCAGCACGTTCTTGAACGCCTGCGGGAGCACGATGCGCGTGAGCGTCTGGCTGGCGGACAGGCCCAGCGAGCGCGCCGCCTCCGTCTGGCCGCGGTCGACCGACTGGATGCCCGAGCGGAACACCTCTGACATGTACGCGCCGGAGTTGATGACCAGCGCGACCGCGATGCAGGTGAACTTCGACAGGCGCATCGCCGGCAGCAGATCCGGCAGCAGGAAGTAGAAGAAATAGAGCTGGAGCAGCAGCGGCGTATCGCGGATGACCTCCGTATACGCCGTGGCGATGGCGTTGAGAACCTTCGAGCGGGACAGGCGCATGATCGCCACGAACGCGCCGATGACGCAGCCGATGGCCACGGAGATCAGCGCGAGCAGCAGTGTGGTGCCCAGGCCGTTCAAAAAGTTCATGCCATACTTGAGCAGCAGACGTTGAATGTTGGCGAGCAAGGGTGATCCTCCTTTGCGTTCAGGGTTGCAGGGTTTCCACGCGCGCCATGGCGTCAAAGACCATGCCGGGCGTAATGGGATAGGGGATGTGGGCCATGTCCGGGCCGGTCGTCGCCTCGCACAGCGTCGCTTCGAGGGCGCCGCGGTCGAGCGGGATGCCCAGCTGCGCCAGCGTCACCGGCGTGCCCAGCGAGACGAGGAACGCGCGCAGCCCGCGCGCCTTCTCCTCCTGGCCATCCAGCACGAGCTGCACCAGCGCGCCGTAGGCGACGAGATCGCCGTGCAGGAACTGCGCCTCCACATGCGGGAAGAGCTGGAGTCCGTAGCAGACGGCGTGGGCGAGCGCACAGTTGTAATTGTCGTTCGCCAGCAGGGAGACCAGCCCCGCGGAGACGATCACGCTGCGTGCGCAGATCTCCATCGCGGGCCCGGCCTCGCCGCGCTTCACCTCGTCAAGCGCCTGACGGCCATAGGCGAGGATCGGGTCATAGCAGGTGCACGAGAGCGCTACGCCCATCGCGGACATGTGATCGAGCGCTTCGCCCAGCCTGTCCCCGCGCGCGGAGAACGTGGATTCGAGGTGCTTGGCCAGTGTGTCGCCCAGTCCCGCGCGGAAATACCGGGCGGGCGCGGCCGCGGCGATGGTCAGATCGACGAGCGTCAGTGCGGGCGGCGCGTCGTAAAAGATGAAGCGGTCGAACGGTCCGTCCTCCCGGTAGACGACCGAGAGCGCCGTGATCGGCGCGCAGTTGGACACGAGCGTCGGCACGCTTACCAGCGGGATGCGCAGACGATGGGCGACGCCCTTCGCGGTGTCGATCGCCCTGCCGCCGCCCATGCCGACCAGGAAGTCCGGCTGCATCGGGACAATCTGCGCACAGAGGCGCTCCATGGCGGCCTCCGTGCAGGTGCCGCCGAAGGGCAGCGCGCCAAGCAGCACCATGTCCGTGCCGGAGACGGATGCCCGCAGCGCGGGCAGCGCCCTGTCCATGGCGGTCACGCCGCCGGCGACAGCGAAGCGCCGGCCCATCGGGCGGCACAGCGCGGGGAAGCGAGAAAGGACGCCGCGTCCGATGCAAAAGCGCGGCAGGGTGACCACGTCTGTCGTATACATGCGTTACACCAGTGCGGGCAGCTTCGAGAGGCGCTCGAGCGCTTCATTCAGGGTTTCCTCGCTGCGGGCGAAGTGCAGGCGGATGAGGTGATTGACCGGCTCGCGGAAGAAGCTGGAGCCGGGCACCGCCGCCACGCCGACGTTGCGGATCATCCACTCGCAGAACTCCATGTCGCTCTTGCCGTGAAAGCGCATGCCGGGCTTCTGGAAATCGCTGATGTCCACCATCACGAAGTAGGAGCCCTGCGGGGTCGTGTGCGAGAGGCCGATGCGGTCAAGGCCGTCAAGGAAGATCTGGCGCTTCTTCGTGTAGAGCGCAGTCAGCTCGTCGTAGTAGCTCTGCGGGAAGTTGAGGCCGACGACTGCAGCCTCCTGCAGCGGCGCGGCTGCGCCGACGGTCAGGAAATCGTGCACCTTCTTGGCGGCCTCGATGACATCCGCCGGGCCGATGAGATAGCCCAGGCGCCAGCCGGTGATGGAATACGTCTTGGAGAGCGAGGAGCAGCAGATGACCCGGTCGGCGATCTGCGGCAACGCGCCCGCGTAGACGTGGTGATACGGCGCGAAGACGATGTGCTCGTAGACCTCGTCGGTGATCATGTAGGCGTCGTAGCGGCGGCACAGCTCGCCGATGAAGAGCAGCTCCTCCTCGGTGAAGACCTTGCCGCAGGGGTTGGAGGGGTTGCAGACGATGATCGCCTTGGGGTGCTGGCGAAAGGCATCCTCGAGCACCTCGCGGTCAAAGTCGAACGCCGGCGGCACGAGCGGCACGAAGATCGGGTCCGCACCGGAGAGGATGGCGTCCGCGCCGTAGTTCTCATAAAAAGGAGAGAACACGACGACCTTGTCCCCGGGGTTGCACACGGTCATCATCGCGCTCATCATCGCCTCGGTGCCGCCGCAGGTGACGAGCACCTCGGTGTCCGGGTTGATGGTGCGGCCGTAGGCGCGGCCCTGCTTGCGGGCGAGCGCCTCGCGGAAGTTCTCCGCGCCGAAGGTGACGGAATACTGGTGCGGGCCCTCGGCGGCGACCTCAGCCAGCCTGTCGGTGATGGCCTTGGGCGGCGGGAAGTCCGGGAAACCCTGGGACAGATTGAGCGCGCCAACCTCATCGGAAATGCGGGTCATGCGCCGGATGACAGAATCGGTAAACGTCTGAACGCGATGGCTCAGCTCTGGCATATTTATTCACGCCTTTCTCATATCAATGCATAGCAAACCGCAATGCCGATATTCTATCACAACACGAATAAAGAAACAACAGGGAAAAGCCGTCTTTTTCAAAAAACACGGTGAATTTGGAGAAAAATCCGAAGGAAGAGCATTTTTATGCAGAATATTCACTTGACATATGCATAAACGTGTCGTACAATAGCCACATCATTTTTTCCAGCCGCTCAATAAGCGGGGGAAGGAAGAAGACAAGGAGGAAATTTTCATGAAAAAGCTGATTGCGCTTGCGCTCGCGTTTGCGATGATCCTGACCTGCTCCTTTGCGCTGGCTGACCGTCTGGCGGACATTCAGGCCGCCGGCAAGATCGTCATCGCCACCAGCCCGGACTGGCCGCCGTATGAGTACATCGACGACGACGGCAACATCGTGGGCACCGACGTGCTGATGATGCAGTGGATCGCCGAGCAGCTGGGCGTGGAGCTGGAGATCCAGCCGCTCGCCTTTGACGCCTGCCTGGCGGCCGTGGGCCGCGGCGACGTCGACCTGATGGTTGCGGGCCTGACCTTCGACGAGGAGCGCCTCAACGCCATGGAGCTGACTGGCATCTACTGGAACGAGGGCGATCAGGGCCTGCTCGTCAAGAAGGGCACGGGCGCGTCCTACAACTCCGCCGAGGCCTTTGCGGGCAAGGTGGTTGCCGCGCAGAACGGCACCAACCAGCAGATCATGGTCGAGGAGCAGCTCCCCGGCGCGACGCTCGAGCTGGTCACCAAGATCCCGGACGGCGTGAACATGGTCAAGACCGGCCGCGTGGACGCGCTGGCCGTGCCGAAGACCGTCTATGACAGCGTGCTGGCCGAGAACGACGACCTGGAGGTCGCCGAGTTTGCCTTCGACTTCGAGGGCGGCAACTACATCGCCAGCGTCAAGGGCGAGGACACCCTGACCGCGAAGATCCAGGAGCTGATCGACACGATCAACGCGGAGGGCCTGTATCAGCAGTGGGTGGACCAGATCACCCTCGGCGAGTAATCCCAAAAAACAGAGTGCCCGGAGGCAGGAGCCTCCGGGCGCTTTTTGCGCCTTGCGTGCGGTGAAGTGTCTGCCGATCCCGCAAGCCTGCGCATGCGCTTTTGCAGCGCAGCGATGCCGTATGGGGAATGACCTCGAGTCCGATTCCTCTGAGAGGTAAAAAAAGCTGCCCATAAGTAGGAAAAGCCGCCCTTGCGCTTTGTTCCCCGCTCGTGTATACTACTTGACAGAATCCACCCGTATCCCGTTCACTGCATGAAAGGAAGATCCTCATGAACACCATCCGACGGGATGAACACCCGCGCCCGGACCGCATGCGCGCCAGCTGGATGACGCTCAACGGCTCCTGGGATTTCGCCTTTGATCCGGACAACGCAGGCCGGAGGCAGAAATGGTACCGGCAGCTGCCCGCGACGCACCGCATCGAGGTGCCCTTCTGCTATCAGAGCGCACTCTCCGGCATCCACGACGACCGGCACTGCGACGTGATCTGGTATGCCAGCAGCTTTACCGTGCCGGAGCCGCTGCGCGGCAAGCGCCGTCTGCTGCACTTCGGCGCGGTCGATTACCGGGCCGACGTCTGGCTGGACGGACAGTACCTGGGCAGCCACGAGGGCGGCTACACGCCGTTCACCTTCGACATCACCGACCTCACGCAGGAGGGTGATACGCACACGCTGACCGTGCGCTGCGAGGACAGGCTCGACTTTGACCAGCCGCGCGGCAAGCAGAGCTTCCGCCCGGAGCCGTTTGAGTGCTGGTATACGCCGGTGTCCGGCATCTGGCAGAGCGTCTGGCTGGAGGGCGTGGGCGCGGTCTATCCCGTCGATTTCCGACTGACGCCGTGCCTTGCACGGGGGAGCATCCGCGTGGAGGTCACGCTGAACGAGCTGCCGCGCGACGGTGCGATCCGGCTCACCGCGCGCTATGAGGGCGATCTCGTCGCCCGGCAGGAGGTCGCCGTCACGACGGACCGCTATGTGCGGACGGAGCTGTTCCTGCGCCACAACGAGCGCCTGGAGGGCTTCCACATGTGGAGGCCCGGCCATCCTGCGCTCTACGACCTGACCATCGAGACGCTGGAGGGCGGCGTGGCCGTGGACAGCGTGGACACCTACTTCGGCATGCGCGAGATCGAAATCGTCGGGGACAGGGTGCTGCTCAACCGGAGCGTCCTGCGTCAGCGGCTGGTGCTCGATCAGGGCTACTGGCCCGACGGCCTGCTCACTGCGCCCAGCGATGACGCGCTGCGCCGGGATGTGGAGCTGACCCTCGCCATGGGCTTCAACGGCGCGCGCAAGCATCAGAAGTTCGAGGACCCGCGCTATCTCTACTGGGCGGACAGGCTCGGCCTGCTCGTCTGGGGCGAGCTGCCCAGCGCCTACTGGCTGCGCGACAGCGAGAAGCGCGCAATGATGCGCGACCTCTCCGAGGCCATCGCCCGCGACTACAGCCACCCGAGCCTGATTACCTGGGTGCCGCTCAACGAGAGCTGGGGCGTGCCGTGTATCGCCACGCAGCGGGAGGCGCAGGAGCTGGCTGAGCTGCTGTACCACCTCGTGCACTGCCTGGACGGCACGCGGCCCGTCTCCGGCAACGACGGCTGGGAGCTGGCGGCGACGGATCTTGTGACCCTTCACGACTACACGGCCTGGCCGGAGCAGCTCTCCGCGGACTACGGCAGCGAGGAGACGCTGCTGCACGGCAACCCCGGCTCCTCGCGGCTGGCGAGCGCCGCCGGGTACGACCACCGCGGCAAGCCACGCCTGCTCACGGAATACGGCGGCATCGCGCTGCAAAAGGACTCCACGGGCGGCAACTGGGGCTACAACGGCGCGGAGGGAGACGAGGCGAAGTTCCTCGCGCGCTTTGAGGCGATCACGCAGGCGTTCAAGCACATGCCCGGCTTCTCGGGCTACTGCTACACGCAGCTGACCGACGTCTTCCAGGAGGTCAACGGCTTGCTCGACATGGACCGCAAGCCCAAGGCCAATCTTTCGGAAATCCGGCGGATCAATCTGGCGCGGTAAGGAAAGAAGACGGGCGGCGCTCATCATGTGATGGAGGCGATGCCGCCCGTACAGCACAAACAGGCATCTGACAGGGAGAAACGGGAATGAAGTCCCGGTTCTCCCTGTCAGGTGCTTTTGTGTTCTGGAGATATGTCGGGATGAGTATCCGTCGGCATCGCGTCAGATCACAAGGTTGAAATCCGAGTCGTAATGCAGCCCCAGGTCGCGGCACAGGCGTTCATTGAGCGCAGACAGCGCGTCGTGATACGCGCGGTAGGCGGGGGAAAGCCGCTTCATCTCCGGAATGAACACGTCGTAGTAGCCGCAGTCCTTGAGCGTGCGCATCATCCGGCGCTTCATGACCTCGCCCGGGGAATAGCGCACAAGCGGATTCCTGCGCATGCGCACGGTGCTCAGCGTCTGCTCGCGCATGCGCGCGTAAACCTCCTCCGAAGGGTTCAGCATCGCCTGAATCCGCGCGTCCATCGCCCCGGCGGAGGGCTGCGGGATGAAGCGCGTGAGCAGCATGCTCAGCCGGAAGGTCAGCGGCAGGCGCAGCTTCGGATCGTCCCAGAAGGCGAGAATCCGGCGATAGGCGTCCTGCTGCTCCGGCGTCGTGATGCGCGTGTTCAGGTACGGCGCGAAGTGCGCGGCCAGATAGCTGCCAAAGAAGCCCGGCAGCTGCGCGCGCATGGCGTCGGCGATGGAGGCAAAATCGACGGCCTCGTCGAGCGCCTGTGCGTCGGGGCGGGTCAGATAGGCCTCGAGCGCGGCGATCTCCTGCTGCTGCGCGTCAGCCTCGGCGCGCTTCTTCTCGAGAATCCCGCGCAGCAGCGCCTGCGCATCGCCGGCGAGCAGTCGCTTGATGTCCGCCAGGCCGATGCCCAGCTTGCGGTATGCCTGAATCTCGTGCAGGAGACGTACGTCCTCCTCCGTGTAGTCCCTGTACCCGTTTTCGCTGCGCGCGACGGGGGACAAAAGGCCCTTTTCCTCATAGAATTTGATGGCGCGCTGGGTGCAGCCCACCGCTTTGGCAGCCTCTGCGATCCGCATGGCAAGCCCTCCTGTCTGTTGATTTCGTCCGGACGGGTCCAGTATACGCCCGTACGCTGCGTACAGGTCAATACCCTGCGCCGAAAAAAGTGAAAAAAGTGCGCCTGACGCTAGGAAACCGTTAAGGATTTTCGGGAAAACCCGTTATTGCTTCAAAAAGAACTGACCGCCGGCTTTCCCGGGCTTGACGCGCCTTCGTCTGTCCCGGTATCATGGGGGGTACCAGAAGGGAAGGAGGGATACAGGCTTTGAGTCCCAAACTGAAGGAAAAGATCATGGAGTCCGCAGGCGCGGTGCTGCCCATCACGGCGATCGTGCTCGTGCTGAGCATCGCGCTCGTGCCGGTGGAGGTGGGCACGATGATGCTGTTCCTCGTGGGCGCGGGGATGCTCGTGGTGGGCATGGGGCTGTTTCAGCTCGGCTCGGAGATGGCGATGACCCCGCTGGGCGAGGGCGTCGGCGCACAGACGGCCAGGGTGCGCAGGCTGCAAACGGTGCTGCTCATCGCGTTTGTGATGGGCGTGATCGTCACGCTTGCCGAGCCGGACCTGCAGGTGCTGGCCCAGCAGGTGCCCTCGATCCCCAACCGCGTGCTGATCGTGTCGGTCGCCGTGGGCGTGGGCGCGTTTCTGGCGCTGGCGGTGCTGCGCATCCTGCTGAAAATCAGCCTGCCGAACCTGCTGACGGCGCTGTATCTGTTGCTCATCGCGCTGACGTTCTTCGTGCCGAAGGAATTCCTGCCAGTGGCGTTTGATTCCGGCGGTGTGACGACCGGGCCGATCACCGTGCCGTTCATCATGGCGATGGGCGTGGGCATGGCGGCCGTGCGCGGCGACAGGAACGCAGCGGACGACAGCTTCGGTCTGGTTGCGCTCTCGAGCGTGGGACCGGTGCTGATCGTGCTGCTGCTGGGCTGCGTGTATCACCCGCAGGAGACGGCGTATTCGGCCGGGGCGGTCGCGTCCGTGACGACCACGCAGGACGTGGCGCAGGTCGTCTGCAAGGGCATCCCGCAGTATGCCTGGGAGGTGGCGGTGGCACTCTTCCCGCTGCTGGCGGTGTTCGCGCTCTTTCAGCTCAGAACCCGGCGCTTTCCGAAGCGCCAGCGGGCGCGCATCCTCGTCGGCTTTGCGTACACCTTTGCCGGGCTGGTGCTGTTTTTGTGCGGCGTGAACATCGGCTTTGCGCCGGTGGGCGCGCAGCTGGGGCATGCGCTGGCGAAGGCGCCGACCACCTGGCTGCTGGTGCCCGTCGGCATGCTGATCGGCTACACCATCGTCAAGGCGGAGCCGGCGATTCAGGTGCTCAACCATCAGATTCAGTCGGTGACCAACGGCGCGATCTCCGCCCGGGCGATGAACCGCTGCCTGTCCGTCGGCGTATGCGCGGCTGTCGGGCTCGCGATGCTGCGGGTGATCCTGCGCATCCCCGTGCAGATGATCCTGATCCCGGGCTATCTGCTGGCGCTGGCGCTGACGCGCTTTGTGCCCAGGCTGTTCGTGGGCATCGCATTTGACTCCGGCGGCGTCGCCAGCGGCCCGATGACCACGACGTTCCTGCTGCCGCTGTGCATCGGCGCGTGCCAGTCGCTCGGCGGCAGCCTGATGACCGACGCGTTCGGTGTGGTCGCGCTGGTGGCGCTCACGCCGCTGATCGCCGTGCAGTTGATGGGCGTCGCGTATCAGCGCAAGCTGCGCCGGGCTGAGGCGCTGCCGCCGCTGCCGGAGGACGCCGACGAGATTATCGAGCTTGAGGAGGGAAGAGCGCTGTGAGTGAAGGAAATCACGCGCCGATGCGCCTGCTGATGCTCATCGCCACGCCCTGGCTTGCGGGCAAGGCGGTGGCGATGTTTGACGAGGGGCGCGTGCCGGTGCAGTACAGGCTGGACGGGCACGGCACGGCCTCGCGCGAGGTGCTGGACATGCTGGGCTTGGACAGCGGGGACAAGAGCATTCTGCTGAGCATCCTGCCCAAGCCGTTTGCCGACGACATGCTGGACAAGCTGCGCCGCACGCTGCGGCTGGGCAGCCCGGGAAGCGGCGTCGCCTGCACGATTCCGCTCACCGGCGGAAATAGCCGCGTCGTGCAGATGCTTGACGCCATCAACGAGGAGCGCGGGCGCGCGCCGCAAAGGAGGAATGCAGCCGTGGAGGAAAACGCATATCAGCTGGTGATCGCGGTGGTCAATCAGGGCTACAGCGGGGAGGTCATGGCCGCGGCGCGCCCGGCCGGGGCGACGGGCGGCACCGTGCTGCACAGCCGGCGCGTCGGCGCCGAGGAGACGCTGGCCTTCTGGGGCATCAGCGTGCAGGCGGAGAAGGAGATCGTGACGATCCTGTGCCGGCAGGAGGAAAAAACCGCCGTGATGCGGGCCGTCGCCGAGGCATGCGGCATGCGCAGCGAGGCGCAGGGCATCGTGCTCGCCGTGCCGGTGGAAGCCGTCGCGGGGCTGGAGTGATCAGACAAAACAGCGGCTCCCGAAAAAGCTCCGGGAGCCGCCGTTTTTGCATTCAGGCGAAGAGGGTCATCGCCAGCGTGCCCGCGACCATCAGCAGCAGGCCGACCGCCGCGCGGCGGGTGAGGCGCTCGCCGAAGACCACGCGCGAGAAGGCGATGGAGACGAGGATGCTCAGCTTGTCGATCGGCACGACGACGCTGACCACGCCGGTCTGGATGGCGTAATAGTAGCACAGCCACGATGCACCCGTCGCCACGCCGGAGAGCGCGATGAACGCCAGCTCGCGGGGATCGACATGGCGCACCAGCGTCTGCTTGCCCTTCATCAGCACGATGCACCAGGCCATGATCAGCACCACGACGGTGCGGATGGCCGTCCCCAGGTTCGATTCCACGCCGGAGATGCCGATCTTGGCGAGGATGGACGTGAGCGCGGCAAACACCGCCGAGCCGACGGCGTAGGGCAGATAGGCGCGGGAGCTGCTCCCGGCGGCGCTCTGCTTCTTCTCGATCATCAGCAGCACGCCCGCGCCGAGCATCGCGGTGCCGACGAGCTTGACGGCGAGGTTGTTCGTCTCGCCGAAGAGCACGATCGCCAGCAGCACGGTGAGCACGGTGCTCGACTTGTCGATGGGCACAACCTTGTTGACGTCGCCCAGCGAGAGCGCCTTGAAATAGCAGATCCAGGATGCGCCTGTCGCCAGACCGGAGAGCACGAGGAAGAGCAGCGATGTGCGGCTGATGGACGTGATGGTGTGAAACGAGCCGACGACGGCGACCATCACCCAGGAGAAGAGCGCAACCACGATGGTGCGCAGCGCGGTGGCAACGTCCGAATCGGTCTTGCGGATGCCGCATTTGGCGAGGATGGAGGTCAGGCCCGCGAAGAGCGCAGAGCAGACGGCGGCGAGAATCCACATGAAGAACCAGCTCCTTTTTGTGCGAAGTGGAAGATGCGCATATTGTACAGCGAAACGGGCGAATTGGCCAGAGAATTTTGTGATTTTCTTCAAAAATCGTGCAGGGAAGGGGCGTATTTTCGCAACAAAAAAGCCAGACAGTTTCGTCTGGCTTTTTGGCACCTCCAATGGGAATCGAACCCATGATTTTGCCTTGAGAGGGCAACGTCTTAACCGCTTGACCATGGAGGCTTATGGCTGGGGAACTAGGATTCGAACCTAGACAATACGAGTCAGAGTCGTAGGTGCTGCCGTTACACAATTCCCCAATCCGGCTTTGTTGAACCGCAAGCGCTTCAACAGGTAATATTATACCCGAAGTGCCCCTTCATGTCAACAGGAAATTTGCCTTTTTTCAAAAAATCGTGAAATCGCGCGTCAGACGAGCACGAGCGCATGCCCGCCGCCCCAGCGCGCAAAGGACAGGCGCACAGCCAGCAGCAGCGCGAGCGAGACGAGCACGCACAGCGCGAGCAGCAAAAGACAGATGCGGGCGACGCGGCCTGCGCCCAGACGCTGAACGTCGAGAAACGGATACGGATACGGGCTGTCCGTCCCGGCGAGGTTGCCGCGGCGGGCGCGCAGAAACAGGCAGAGCAGATAGATGAGCGGCACTGCCAGCCAGACGAGCGCGCCGGGCAGCGTGAGCGCGTCCTTGTCCGGCGAGCACAGCAGCCAGTACAGGCAGGTCAGCCAGGGCACGAGGTAGTGGATGAAGAGGTTGTCCGCCGCCATGATGTCCGTCTCGCGCGTGCGCCGGGTCTTGCGGGCGGCGCGCAGGATGTCCGGAAAGAGCAGGTTGTGGAAGACGACGTGCGTGAGCAGGATGACCATCATCACGCTGAACTCCGCGGCGGGAATGAACCGGCGAAGCGCCGCGCGGGCATAGAGCCAGGGTGCGATCAGCGCGAAATAGAGCAGCACGATCAGGTTGCTCACGTTCGTGTAATAGCAGTAGAAGTCGCGCCGTGGGGTGTGCGCGTACACATCCTTGTGGAGCGTCAGGCCGATGCAGGCGCAGACGACGATCAGCGCGGAAAGCAGCGCGCCCAGGTGACCATAGAGCGCGGGCGGGGTGACGATCAGCATGAAAAACGCCTCCGGTTTCAACCTATCCAGAGGCTATGCGGAACCATACGGTTTCAGAACACGCGGCACAGCAGCGCGATGACGGCCAGGTGCGCGGGATAGAAGCCGTAGATGAACCAGCGGGGCAGCTGCGTCCGCCGCTTCACGGGCAGGCAGCACAGCACGATCGAGGGCAGGCTGAACACCCGCATGCCGAACGAATGCCCGAAGAACGTGTAGCCCGTACCCTGCAGCGCCCACCAGGTCATGAACGAGAACGTCGCGGCGAGACAGGCGGCCGGATGCTCGCACAGCAGATAGAACAGCAGCATCAGCTGGATGCCGTGGATGCCGTAGTCGAGGTGCCCGCTGAGCCGGTCGCACAGCAGGTACACGCCCAGCGCAAGCACCCATCTGCGTCCGCGCAGGCACAGGAGCAGCAGAAGCCCCAGCGAGAGGGAGAAGAGGATGCTGGGCGTCTGCCAGCTGTTCAGATAGAAGGTGAGCGCGGCACGAAGCGGATGGCGCGCGAAGGAGACGGCATACATCGCGGCGTTTTCGTGGCCGAGCGCGACGGCATAGAGCGGCTGGCTCAAAAGCGCCAGCCCCACCACGCGGGAGAAGTATTTTTCCGGATGGGCCGTGTACACCGCGCCCACGGCGATGCCGTAGGCGAACAGCGGAAAGGCAAGGCGGCCGATCTCCCGCATGACCGGATACTGCGGAAAGAGCATCTTGCCCGCGTGGTCGATGAACATGCAGATGCAGGCGATGAGCCGGATCAGCCCGGTGTCCTGATTGGTGCGAACCTGCTGCGGGCAGAAAAGGCGCAGCAGCGTTTGGCCCGCGGTGCGCGGCGGAAGCGAATCCATCATGCTTACTCCTTGACAGGAATGTGTTTTCTGTTATAGTATGCTTCTGGCGGGGAATTGTCAAGCCCCGGACGGGAGGTGCTTCATGGTACATGTGCTGGTGGTGGAGGATGACGCGCGGCTCAACCAGATCGTCTGCGCGAGCCTGAACGCGGCGGGCTATGCGGCCCACAGCGCGCTGTCCGCGCAGCAGGCATTTGACATCCTGTATGCGGGCAGCATCGACGTCATCGTCTCGGACATCATGATGCCGGGCGTGGACGGGTTTGAGCTGGTGCAGAGCGTGCGCAGCGTCAACAGGACGATTCCGATCCTGCTCATGACGGCGCGCGACGATCTTGCCGCCAAGCAGCGGGGGTTTCGCGCGGGCATCGACGACTACATGGTCAAGCCGATCGAGGTGGACGAGCTGCTGCTGCGCATCGAGGCGCTGCTGCGGCGCGCGCGCATCGAGCGGGAAAAGCGGCTGGTCGTGGGCGGCACCGTGCTCGACGCGGAGGAGATGAGCGCGTATGTGGACGGCCGGGAGATCCCGCTGACCGTGCGCGAGTTCAGCCTGCTCTACAAGATGCTCTCCTATCCGCGGCGCACGTTCTCCCGTGCACAGCTGATGGATGAATTCTGGAGCGGGGAGACGAGCGCGAGCCTGCGCGCCGTGGACGTGCACATCACCCGCATCCGCGACAAATTCTCCGGCTGTGAGGATTTCAAAATTGTCACCGTGCACGGGCTGGGCTACAAGGCGGTGCCGGCCGTATGAACAGGGAAAAGCTGACGCAGGTGCTCCCGGCGGGCGGGGAGGCACTTCGCAAGCTGGGCTTCTCCCGTGAGCGCGACCCGCGCGTGCGCAGAAGGCTGTTCTCCTGGCGCATGTTTGTGCTGATTCTGCTGGTGCTGCTGGTGCTCAGCGCGGGCAATGTGCTGCTGCTGGAGGTTCTGCTCAAGCTGGAGGTCTTCAGCGTGCTGGCCAGCATGGGCGTGGGCACCTACTGGATCGCCATGGCGGTCATCGCGGCGATCATCCTGCATCAGGTGAGCTGCACCAAGTTCGACCGGCCGATGCGCAGGCTCTCCCGGGCGATGAAGGCTGTGGCGGAGGGCGATTTCTCCGTCTCTGTGCAGCCCATCCACACCGGCAGCAAGATGGATTACATGGACATCATGTTCGAGGACTTCAACCGCATGGTGCAGGAGCTGGGGAGCATTGAGACGATGAAGAACGACTTCATCGCCAACGTCTCCCACGAGATCAAGACGCCGCTGGCTGTCATCGAGAGCTATGCCACGGCGCTCGAGCGCGGCGACCTGACGCCTGCCCGGCGGGAGGAGTATGCGCAGACCATCGCGACGGCCAGCCGGAGCCTGAGCACGCTCATCTCCAACATTCTGAAGCTCAACAAGCTGGAAAACCAGGAGATCGTGCCGGCGGCGAAGGAGTATGACCTGACGCGCCAGCTGAGCGACTGCGCGCTCGCGCTGGAGGCGGCCTGGGAGAAAAAGAACCTCGAATTCGACGCACAGCTCGAGGAGCGCGTGATGATCACTGCGGACGAGAGCATGATGGAGCTGGTGTTCAACAACCTCATCGCCAACGCCATCAAGTTCACGGAGCCGGGCGGTCGCATCGTGCTGCGTCAGATCGAGCACGGGGACACGGTGGATGTCGTCGTGGCGGACACCGGCTGCGGCATGGACGAGGAGACGATGCGCCACATCTTCGACAAATTCTACCAGGGCGACACCTCGCATTCCGGCGAGGGCAACGGCCTCGGGCTGGCGCTGACGCGGCGCGTGCTGGAAATCTGCGGCGGGCACATCGCCGTTCGCAGCAGGCCGGGTGAGGGCTCCGAGTTCACCGTGACGCTCAAGCGTTCACAGAACGCGGACAGCGCGCACCGGTAAATTCACAAAAACGCAACAATTTCACAGCAATTCGGCAACGCAGCTGGGATAAGCTATCCCCATACTATCCGTGCGCGCAGTGCGCCGGGCATATGGGGGTTTTTCGGTGAGCAAGATTCTTCTGATGGCCGAGTCCGGCTCGGACATTACGCCGGAGCTGGCGGCGCAGTTCGGCATTTCGATCGTTCCCATGCATGTCACGTTTGGCGGAGAGACGCGCGACGACGGCGCGTTCCCCGTCACCGAGATGTTCGACCACTACAAGGCGACGCATGAGCCGCCGCGCACCAGCGGCTGCACGCCGCACGATTTCGAGGTCGCCTTTGAGCGCGTGCTGGGGGAGAATCCCGGTGCTGAGATTCTCTATCTGGCGTATTCTGCGTGCACGACCTGCTCCATGCAGAGTGCGGTCATGACGGCTGACGGCCGCGACGACATCCGCATCATCGACACCAAAAGCGTCTCCGCGGGACAGATGGCGGTGGTGCTGCGAGTGGCGAAGGCGCTGCGCGAGCACCCGGAGATGACCATGGACGAGGCCGCGGCCGTCGCGGAGGAGGCGATTGCAAAGGTGCGCATGGGCTTCATCCCGGGCGACCTCGACTATCTGCGCGCGGGCGGGCGCGTGAGCAACGCGGCGTACCTGGGTGCGAAGATCCTCGGCCTGCATCCGCTGATCGAGGTTCAGGATGGCAAGCTCATCTCCACCAGGAAGTACCGCGGCTCCATGGCCCGCGTGATCGCGCAGATGGCGCGGGAGTATCCGGAGGCGAACGCGCTGCGCAAGGACGAGGTCTATCTGATCTACGGAGAGGGCCTCGCGCAGAGCGTCCGGCAGGAGGTGGAAGGCATCCTGCAGGAGAAGGGCTATGCGGTCAGGGGCTGGGTGCGCACCGGCTGCGTCATCGCTGCGCACAGCGGCCCCGGCTCCTTCGGCATCGTGGGCTTTGCGGAATAAGCGGAATGAACAAGAAAAAACAGGGCTTCGCACAGCGTGAAACTGCGCGGAGCCCTGTTTTTGTTGGAATCAGATGAAATCAGGTGGAGAGAAAGCCCTTGCCCACGATCTCCGTGGAGCGGGTGATGATCATGAAGGCGTGCGGGTCGGTGTTGTGGATGTAGCGCCGCAGCGCGAGCGCCTGCGTCTGGCCGAGCACCGTGATGATCAGCGTTTTCTGCTCGTGGCTGTAGGCGCCGTGCACATCCTCGATGGTCGCGCCGCGGTGCAGCTTCTCCATGATGAAGCTCACGATCGGCTCCGGATCGGAGGTGATGATCTGGAAGCACTTGCGCGTCTGGAAGCTGTCGGTCACGAAGTCCACCAGCACGCTCTTCATCAGCAGGCCGAGGATGGAAAACAGGCCCGCCTTCACACCGAAGCAGACGAGCGCCGCGACGGTGATCAGCGCGTCCGCAGCCATCAGCGCGCCGCCGATGTTCAGACTGGTGTACTTCTTGAGGATCAGCGCGATGATGTCCGTGCCGCCGCTGGAGGCGTCCAGGTGGAAGAGCACGGCGGAGCCGATGGCGGGCAGCAGCACCGCGAAGCACAGCTCCAGGAACGGCTGATCCGTCAGCGGGCCGGCAAGCGGCCACAGGCGCTCCATCGCGTAGGTACTCAGCGAGAGCAGCATCGAGCAGTAGACCGTGCTGAAGGCGAAACTGCGCCCGAGCACGAGCAGGCCCACCACGAGCAGCGCCGCGTTGATCAGCAGCATGAACACGCTGGGCGTGAGTACGGGTGAGGGGAACAGGCGGCCCAGGATCAGCGAAAGGCCGCTGACGCCGCCGGTGGAGAAGTTGTTCGGGAACTTGAAAAAATAGACGCCCACCGCCGTGACGAGTATGCCGATGCTCATCAGCAGATACCGTAGCGGCGTCGTGAGCGTCTTTTGCGGGGCGGGACTCTTGACGACTTTCATGGTGAAACCCTCTCTGCCCTCCGTTGGGCGAAGCGATGTACACCTCTATTATACCACGATGTCGAAAAAAGTCGAGCGGAAAAACGCGCGCGGCTGCCGTTTGCAAAAGAACGCCGCGGACAAAGGACGTCCGCGGCGGGAAATCAGCCCTGCAGGAAGGTGAGCAGCAGGCGCACCGACTGCTCGGCGGCCATCTGCGCGAAGACGGGATAGTCCATGTGCGAGGAGCCGTCCGCGCTGTCGGAAATGGCGCGCAGCACGCAGAAGGGCACCTGATTGACATAGCAGACCTGGCCGACGGCCGCGCCCTCCATCTCGCAGGCGATGGCGCTGAAGGTGTCCGTGATGAACGTCTTGCGGCCGGGACTGGCAACGAACTGGTCGCCCGAGGCGATGCAGCCGGTCAGCGCCCTGACGCCGATGGCCTGCGCCGCCGCGCACAGCCGCCGGATGAGCGTCCTGTCGGCGGGAATCTCGATCTTGTTGATGCCGGAGATCAGGCCGACCGGATCGCCGATGGCCGAAGTGTCCATGTCATGCTGCACGACGCAGGAGGATACGGCCAGGTTGCCGATGGTCAGCTCATTCGTGAGCGTACCCGCGACGCCGGTGTTGATGACGGCCTCCGGGGCATAGCGCAGGATCATTGTCTGCGCGCACAGCGCCGCGAACACCTTGCCGATGCCGCACACCGCGGTGACGACCTCGCGCCCCGCGATGGTGCCGCGCACAAACGTGACGCCGCTGACGGTTTCGCTGACGGGGTTTTCCATGTGCGCGCGGAGCCCTTCCATCTCCACGTTCATGGCTGCAATGATGCCGATCATAGATTCACTCCTCATAGGTGAAGGTCACGGGCCGCGCGTCGAGCTCGGCCAGGTAGCGCCGGGCCTCCTTCTGCGCGCACTCGAGATTCAGATTGATGTAGTTGCCGCACTCGCGGGAGCTCGCGCCGAAGACGGGACCCTCGTGCTCGAGGATCTTCTGCATCGTGCGCCGCACCTCGGCGAGCACGCGCGCGTTGTCCGCGTTGCGCACGAGCAGGTAGAAGCCCGTCTGGCAGCCCATCGGTCCGAAGTAGAGGATGTCCGGGCCCAGCTCGCCGTTGCGGATGTAGGTGGCAAACAGGTGCTCGAGGGAATGCAGGGTGGCGTTGTCCAGCAGGTCGCCCGTGTTCGGGCGGCGGTGACGCATGTCGTAGGTGGTCACGTCGCCGTCCACGCGGCTGACGTACAGGCCGGGGAGCAGCTTGTCATGGTTGATCGAAAAGCTCTGGATGCGGTTCATAGGTACCTCCCGGGAAAAAACTTGCCCTCCTATTATAGCGCCCGGCGGCCGCTTTGGCAAGACGCGCCTCTTGCGTGCGCGGGAAGGATGCCGTATAATGTTCCTTGCGGAAGGCGCCTGTGCGACTGACCGACGGGAAAACTGCCTGTTATGCGCCGCCTTGCGGGCGGACGGCGCGCAGCAGCGTGCGCGCGCTGAGCAGGAGCGCCAGCAGCTGCGTGGCAGCCAGCGCGATAAGCGCGCCCCACAGCCGGAGAGCGGGCTGCGCGACGAGCAGATAGTTCAGCACGACGCCGGTCACCCCGCACAGCAGCGTGATGCGCAGCACCGCGCTTTGCAGGCCGAGGCCGTTGAGCAGCCCGCCGACGACCTGGGAGAGCGCGAACACGGGAATCAGCGCACAGCAACGCCGGAGCAGCGGCAGCAGCTCCGCCTGGCGGTAGACCGTCTCCGCGATGAACGGCGCAAAGAGACAGACCCCGGCCATCGCACACAGGCCGACGCCAAGCGCCACGCCCAGCGCGCGCAGGCAGAGGCGGCGCAGCGGCTGTCCCTGCGCCTGACGGCGGGTCATCTCCGGCGCGCAGACCATCGACAGGCTGCACGTGATGAACGAGGGGAGCATCAGCACCGGCATGAGCATGCCGTTCATCATGCCCAGCAGGCTGAGCGCCTCGCTCTGCGGCAGGCCGGAGACGACCAACCGGGCGGGGATGATCGTGGCGTTCACCGTGCGCGTGAGCGAGGAGACGAGCTTCATCCCCGTCAGCGGGAGGGAGAGCGAGAGCAGCTCGCGTAGGATGGCCCGGCGGGAGCCGTCGCCGCGCGTGCGCAGCAGCGGCCGCAGGCACAGCGGAAGCATGAGCAGAAGCCCCGCCAGCTCGCCGGCGAGCGCGCCCGCCGCGGGAATTGCCGCGCGCAGCGCCAGCGGCATGCTGGTCAGCAGCGCGCACAGACGCAGGCACAGCAGCAGGCGCACGATCTGCTCCGTCAGCTCGCCGAAAGCGGGCGGCGCGGGGCGGCCCGTGCCGTAGAAGTAGCCGTTGAGCGCGCAGGAGACTGCCAGCACGGGAATGCACGGCAGGCAGAAGAGCAGCGCCGGCAGCGTGCGCATGTCGCCCAGCCATGCGGCGATCGGGCTGCGCAAGAGATAGGCGCAAATCGCCAACGGAACGCTCACGCCCAGCGAGAGCGCCAGAGCGCAGCGCAGCACGCGCGATTGCCGGCCGCGCTGCCCCTCGGCCTTCGCGCTCATGCGGGAGACGGCGGCGGGCAGGCCGGTGACCACCGGCGTGATGAGCAGCTGCTGCGCGCTGTGGGCCAGCTCAACCAGCCCCATGGACGCCGCGCCCAGCTCGCGTGAGAGCAGAATGCGCAGCACAAAGCCCAGAACGCGCACGACAAAATGGGAAACGCTCAGGCCCAGCGTCTGGCGGACCAGCCTCTTTTTCACGTCCATCACCCCGAAGAGGCTATGCGCCGCGCGCGGTGCGAAAGAACAGGAGGATTGCGGTATGTTTGACAAATGGGACCGACGCTTCATGGAGATGGCGGGCCTGGTGAGCAGCTGGGCCAGCTGCTACCAGAAGGACAGAAAGATCGGCGCGGTCATCGTGCGGGACAAGCGCGTGATGACCACGGGCTACAACGGTGCGCCCGCGGGCGTCAAGACCTGCGTGGAGCGCGGGGAGTGCCTGCGCAAAAAGCTCGGCATCCCCTCCGGCACGCGGCACGAGATGTGCTATGCCGTGCACGCGGAGCAGAACGCCATCATCCAGGCGGCGAAGCTGGGCATCGAAATCTCCGGCGCGACGCTCTACTGCACGCATCAGCCGTGCATCCTCTGCGCGAAGATGATCGTCAACGCGGGCATCGTGCGCGTGGTCTACGGTGCGGGCTATCCCGACCCGTTTGCGCTGGAGATCTTCCGCGAGGCGGGCGTGCAGGTGGAGTGCTATAACGAGGAGACGGAAGCGTGAGCGGCGCGGCCGTCCCGCTCGCCGGAAACGAACAGGCCAGATGGAACAGCGGTGGAAAACTCTGCCGCTTTTTCTTTTTTCATGCAACAAAAGCGCCCTGCCGCGCGTTATCTGTGTGAAAAGCACGCGCGCTTTGAGAGGAGGAACGGTCAGGTGATCGACGGGGAACGCTTTGTACAGGAGGTCACGGACATGCAGGATATGCTCTATCGGCTGTCCGTGAGCTATCTGCACCACGATCAGGATGCGCAGGATGCCGTCGCGCAGGCGATCGAAAACGCCTGGCGGCACCGCGCCCGCGTGGCGGAGGGCGCCTTTCGCCCGTGGCTCACGCGCATCGTGATCAACCAGTGCAAGTCGATGCTGCGCAGACGCGCCCGCGTGGTGCCCAGCGATCAGCTCGAGCGGCTCGGGGGCATGACCCCGCCGCCGGATCTGGCGCTTCGGGACGCGCTTTCGCATCTGCCGGAAAAGCTGAGAACGCCTCTTCTTCTGCACTACATGGAAGGATTTTCAACGGACGAGGTGGCGCGGGCGCTGCGCGTGCCGGGCACGACGGTCAGAAGCCGGATGCACCGGGCGCGTCTCCGCCTGCGCGCCGAGCTGAGCGGAAAGGAGGGCCAATGAGATGAACAGGCAGACATACGAGCCTTCAAGGGAAGAGCTGCTGCGGGCGTTCGGCGAGACGCCGCAGGCGTTCAAAGCGCGCATCGGATATACCCTCCGCCGTCTGACCGCGGATCAGGAGGAATGCAGGGTGAAACGGAAGCTGGTCCTGGCGCCCGTGCTGGTGCTGATTCTGGCGCTGCTGCTGGCGGGCGTCGCCGTGGCGGCGCTGTATCCCCGGACGGCAGAGCGCTTTGGCGAGTTGTATGGCGAGGACTTCGGCGCGCGCCTTCTGCAGGGCGATGCGGCGGAGTCGGGCGAGCGATGCACGCTGGGAAGCGTGACCTACACGGTGACCGATGTGATCTACGAGGGCGGCGTGCTCTACGGTACGGTCGTCATGGAGCCCGTGGAGGGCGAAAACGTCGTGCTCATGCCGGAGGACGCGGATGTGAGTGAGCCGGCGGGGTACAATATCCACAATGGTGAAGCGGCGCCGGAGGGCGCGGACACCTACGCGGAGCTGGCGGCGGAGCGCGGCGCGCGCATCGTGATGGCGAAGTGCGTGCCCGACGGCTATATGCTGGACGGCGACGTGATGAGCGGCGACATCGGCTACAGCGATACGGTGACGCAGGACGGCGCGATTGTCTCCTCGTTTGAGCTGTATGGCTGGAACGGCGGCATCGAGCGTTCGGACAGCTACACCCTGCGGTTCTATTTGAGCAGCTGGGAGGTCACGCCGCAGGGAGAATGGCTCCGGGAGGAGCCGGACAACACCTGGGTTCGCGAGACTTGGGATGTGACCGTGACGCCGTCGCTCCGGGCGCGAGAGCCGGAGCCGGCGCCGGAGCCGCTCAGCGGCGCGCAGACGGTCGTGCCGGAGGGCTTTGCGGGCGCGCTGCCTGTGGTTGCCGTGGCGCAGAGGGACTTCCGGGACACCGTGAAGCCAGAGGATTTCACCTTTGCGCGGCTTCTTGAAACGAAGACGTACGACGAGAGCGTGGCGTACTGGATCGAAGGCGGTGCCGTCCTGACCGTAGCGCAGGACAGGATCGACCTGAGCGCATACGACGGCACGCAGGAGGTGCGCTTTCAGACGGCGGACGGGGAGACGAAAAGCGTCACCGTCCCGAGGGATGCCGTGACGGAGTACCTCTACGGTCTGGCGGCGCGGGTGTATTACGACCGGGGCGAAGTATCCGCCTATGCGGACACGCCGCAGGCGGACGATCTGACGCTGCTCACGCTGACGGACGCGCAGAGCGAGCTTTCGGCGCTGCTCGACCGGCTGGGCGTCGCGGGCGCACAGACCGTTTATGCTTTCGCGATGGACATGGAGACAGCGAGGGCGCTGTCCGATGCGCGCAACGCGGAGATCGCGGCGGGGGCGTATCCGGGCTTTGATCCGTATGACCTGTCCGGCATGACGGAGCGGGACGAGGGTTTTCTGCTGGTGGCCCGCGGCGCCGTGGACGGCGTGCCGGCGGATGAGGCGTATCTGTATGTCTCGGCTTATGTGACGGTGGACGGCGTGCGCGCGCTGACGATGAGCGCACCATTCACGACCGGGGAGGCGGGCGAACCGCAAACGCTGATTGCGCCCGGCGAGGCGCTGGCCTACGCCGTGCGCGAAGCGGAGAAGAGCTGGATGCCCGAGCTGGTGCCGGACATCGGGGCTGCGCCGCGCGTCGAGCTGATCTACGCCGTGCGCGACAAGGCGCGGCTTGTGCCCGCCTGGCAGGTGCTCGCCTTTGAGGAGATCGACGGGGCGCAGTGGCCGGTCACAGTTGTTGTCTCTGCACTGGACGGCTCGGTGCTGCGCGCGCCATGGCTTTGATGCCGTCTGCAAAATCTGCATAAAAGCGCCTGCGCCTGCGCACGCTATCCGCATCGATGGACGGAGGTGTGCGAGGATGAAGGACAGACACACGATCATCACCTATGCACTGGAGTGCGTGCCGCGCCCGGGCGCGCGGGAGAGCCGCGTGCGCAGGCCGCCGGACGGCATGACCATCCGCCACGAAAGGGGGGCTGCCGATGAGCGGGAAGGATGATGCGCGCGAGCGGGCGAGATATGCGCAGCTTGTGGAGCGCTTTGCGCCCAGGAGCGAGATGGGCGTCGGACTCTTTCGGGCCTTTTGGGTCGGCGGGACGATCTGCGCCATCGGCCAGGTGATCATGGACCTGTACACGAACTGGCTGCAGCTGGGGATGCAGGCTGCCTCGACGGCGACGAGCATCACGCTCGTCTTTCTCTCGGCACTGCTGACGGGCATCGGCGTGTACGACAGAATCGGCAAGTACGCCGGAGCGGGCAGCATCGTGCCGATCACCGGCTTTGCCAACAGCGTCGTCTCTCCGGCGATGGAGTTCCGGCGCGAGGGACTGGTCATGGGCGTGGGCGCGAAGCTGTTCACGCTGGCCGGGCCGGTGCTGGTGTACGGCATCTCCGGCTCGATCATCGTCGGCCTGATCGTGTTTTTCCTGGACATGCTGTGAAAGGGCGGGAACCGCGTCGTGCGGCTCCCGCTTTTTGCTGATGGGATGGTTCGCCTTGCATGATCGCGCGGAATGCGCTATACTGGAGGCAATTCGGAAGAGAAAGGGGAATGGCCATGAAAAGACCCATGCGTCAGAAGGCACGTGAAATCACCGACCGCGCGGTTCTCTGTGCGATGCTCGACGGAATGGACACCCTCTTTCTGGGCATCCATGACGAGCCGGCACCCTATGTCGTGCCGCTGAACTTCGGATATGCGTACGGGGAGAACCTGACGTTCTATTTCCACTGCGCGCAGGAGGGCTACAAGCTGGAGCTGCTCGCTGCGAACCCGTACGTCTGCGTCACGGCGGCGCAGTTCATCTCCTATGCGGGCGGCAGCGTAAAGGGGCATCTGCATGATTTCCGCTCCGTGATCGCGCGCGGTGTCGCCAGCCGCATCGACCCGGAGAGCACGGAGTTTGAACGCGCGCACAGGCTGCTGCTGGCGCACAATCACCGGCAGCTCATGCCCGGCGACGCGGAGGCTGCCCGGCACATTCAGCTCTGGCGGATCGTCTGCCGCCCGGAGGATGTGACCGCCAAGGCCGAAATCCCGCCGCGCTGTGTGCAGGAGGTGCCGTTTGCGCCCGCGCGGGGCGACGGTGTGCCGCTGGATGAGCGGCACATCCTGTAAGCTGCATAAAGAGACTGCCGCTCACCTTTGGGCGGCAGTCTCTTTATGCGGATGGATCAGCCGAGCTTTCTGTAGCCGAGCCTGGCGCCGCAGCTCTCGCGGACGACCAGCGTCGCGTCGCGCATCATCGAAAAGGTCTTCGCGTCGCCATCGTGCGAGAGCAGCAGCTCCCGCACGGCGCTGCGGGCCATTTCCTCGGGATGCAGGTCGACCGACGTCATCGGCGGATCGGTGTAGGGGCAGAAGAACTGGTTGTCGCAGCCGATGATCGCCATGCCCTCCGGCAGGCGCAGGCCCATCTGCTTGAGCTGCTTCATCGCGCCGAGCGCGACGAGGTCGTTGAAGGCAATCAGCGCGGTCGGCCAGCGTCGGCGGTCGAGGTTGGTGAGCATGCGAAGCACGGCGCGCTCGCCGCCCTCCGCGTCGTAGCCGCAGTCCACATGGTAGGCCGGATCGTCCGGGAGATCGAGCGCGCGCAGCTCCTCCAGGAAGTTCTGGCCGCGGCGGCTGGCATCGGACAGGCGCATGGAGCCGCCGATGAACGCGATGCGCCGGTGACCGAGCGTGTGCAGATGGCGCACGGGCAGACGGGAGCAGCCGACCAGATCGCTGTGCACGCAGATGCAGTCAAGCTGCGTCGCGGGCGGGCAGACAGCCACGACCGGCATGTAGTTGCGCAGGCGCTCGAGCGCCTCCTTGAGGCCGGAGCGCTCGCTGCTCCAGATGTTGCCCGCGAAGATGACGCCGCCCAGCCGCCGGCGGATCAGCTCATCCACCAGCTCGCGCCGGATCGGCTGGTTCTCGTTCATCTGAAAGAGGGCAGCGTAATATCCGTTGGCCTGCGCCTCCTCATAGGCGGCATTGTAGAGACGGGTGAAGTAAGGATTGATCACGGGGGGCATGACGATGCCGATGGTGCGCGTGCTGCGGCCTTCCAGGTCGCGTGCGGAGGCGCTGGGGGTGTAGGCGTGCGCGTCGATGATGCGCTGCACGCGCTCGCGCGTGTCGGCCCTGACGCTGGGATGCCCGGAGAGCACGCGGGTGACGGTTGCGGTGGAGACGCCGGCCTCGCGCGCGATGTCGTAAATGGTGATCTTGCCCATAACGCTCTTTCCGCCGGACCCGACGGTCCGGCTTTTTCTGATGGATTCCATTATACACCGGATGCCTCCTGCAATGCAAGCTGTAATATGTTACCGGTAACAATATAATAATAAAAGAATTTGACGATATGAACCGGAAAAACTGGGATAATTTCGCACAAAATATTGACAAATGAATTAGGTGTATATATAATATAGGCAGGAAACGGACGCGGGAAATGGTCATGCTGACGGATGATTTGCGATGATGTGCAAATGTTATCGGTAACATTTTCCGGCGATCCGAAAAAGCAAGGAGGAAACACGTCATGAAGAAACTGTTTGCTGTCCTGATGGCTCTGGTACTGGTGGCCGTGATGGCGCCGGCGATGGCCGAGACGACGCTCAAGGTCGCCGGCTGGGATACCACGACCACGCCGTACTACACGGCGATCAAGGAGGGCTTTGAGGCCGCGAACCCGGACATCACCATCGAGTGGGTGGACCTCGCCTCCCAGGATTACAACGTCAAGGCCAGCACGATGCTCGCCGGCGGCGACACCACCGACCTGTACTGCGTCAAGGAGCTTTCCGATCTGCAGAACTGGTCCAAGGAAGGCCTCATCATCCCGATGGACGAGATGATCGCGGCGGACGGCTATGACATGAGCAAGTACGCGGGCATGGACGCCTGCTACATCAGCATGGCTGACGGCAAGCAGTATGCGCTGCCGTTCCGCGCGGACTTCTGGGTCATGTTCTACAACAAGGACCTGTTCGACCAGGCGGGCATCGCGTACCCGACCAACGACTGGACCTGGGATGAGTACGCCGTGATGGCGCGCGAGATCACTGAGAACACCGGCGCGTACGGCACGCACTACCACACCTGGCTCTCCTGCGTGGCGAACTGGGCGGTCTGCGGCACCGGCTACACGCTGGCTGACGGCAAGTACGAGAACCTCAAGTACTTCTACGAGCTGGAGCAGGGCTTCGAGGATGACGGCATCTGCATGACCTACGACGAGCTCAAGGCCTCCGGCTTGCACTACTCCGGCGCGTTCGCGCAGGGCAACATCGCCATGATGCCGATGGGCTACTGGTATGCCTCCACCCTGATCGGCTACATCAAGGACGGCACCGCCTCCATGAACTGGGGCATCGCTGCCGTGCCGCACCTCGACGGCGTCGAGGCGGGCGCTTCCTTCGGCTCCCCGACCGGCATCGCCATCAGCGCGGCCAGCGAGAACAAGGACGCCGCCTGGAAGTTCGCCTCCTGGATGTGCTCCGAGGACGGCGCGAAGGCCATCGCCACCACCGGCACCCGTCCGGCGTATGTGAGCGAGGCGGTCGCCGAGGTCATGGCCTCTGCCGAGGGCTTCCCGACCGATGAGACCAGCAAGGGCGCGCTGCTGCCGACCTCCATTGCGCTGGAGTGGCCGATCGGCGAGGGCGTCAACGAGATCAAGTCCATCGTCAACGAGGAGCACAGCCTCATCATGACCCGTGAGCTGAGCATCGACGAGGGCATCGCGGAGATGGAAGAGCGCGCTGCCGAGTTCGTCAAGTAAGAGCACGCAACCGGAAGGGGGAGGGCATATGCGCTCCCCCTTTTTGAGTGAAACAAGGGAGGTTTTTCGATGACCCACAGCGCTGCGGCGTCACGACGCAAGATGAGCAGGCTTGAAAAGCGCAACACGCTGATCGCTTACTCCTTCCTGGCGCCCAACTTCATCGGATTTGTCGTCTTTACGCTGGTTCCCGTCATCTTCTCCATTGCGCTGGCGTTCATGAACTGGAGCGGCGGCTCGAAGATCACCTTCGCCGGGCTCGACAATTTCCGCTACATCTTCAAGGACTTCAGCTTCACCAAGAGCAACCTGGGCATTGCGCTCAAAAACACCGTCTTCTACACCGTGGCCACCGTGCCGCTCACGCTCGTCTGCGCGCTGGGGCTGGCGCTGGTGCTCAACCGCGGCGTCAAGGGCGCCAAGGTGTTCCGCGCCGTGTTCTTCTTCCCGTATGTCGCCTCGCTGGTGGCCATCTGCGTCTGCTGGAACTTCCTGCTGATGAAGAACGGCCCCGTCAACCAGATCCTGCGCGCGATGGGCCTGAACATGACCAAGAGCTGGACCTCCAGCCGCGACCTGGCGATCTGGGCGATCATCATCGTGAGCGTGTGGCGCAACGCGGGCTACTACATGGTCATGTACCTGGCGGGCCTGCAGGGCGTGCCGGCCGAGCTGTATGAGGCCGCGACGATGGACGGCGCCAACGGCGTGCAGAAGTTCACCAAGGTGACGCTGCCGATGCTCACGCCGACCACGTTCTTCTGCTCCATCATGATGGTCATCTCCTGCTTCAAGATCTACGATGTCGTCGCGATCATGACCCAGGGCGGCCCGGGACGCTCCACCAAGATGCTGGTCACCTACATCTTCGAGCTGAGCTTCGGCGGCGAGGGCATCGCGACCTCCGCGCAGTACGGCGTGGCGAGCGCGGTCTCCATGGTGCTGCTGGCGATCGTGCTGCTGGTCACGTTCGTGCAGTTCCGCGGCGAGAAGAAGTGGGTCAACTACATGTAAGGAGGTGTTCATCATGACTGCTGTTTCCCGTCCCAAGGACAAGCACAGGCACATGACGGCCGGCGAAGTGGTGCTCACCATCCTCAAGTACGCGGTGCTGCTTGCGCTCACGGTCGTCGCGCTGGTGCCGTTTGTCTGGATGATCTCCTCGTCGCTCAAGACGAGCATCGACGTGTTCTCCATCCCAATGAAGTGGATTCCCACGGAGCTTCACTGGGAGAACTACTCGCTCATCTGGCAGCGCGTGCCGCTGGCGGCCTACTTCAAGAACACCGCCATTCTGGCCGTGATCGTCACCTTCATGCAGATCCTCACGTCCTCCTTTGCGGCGTATGCGTTCGCGAAGATGCAGTTCAAGGGCCGTGACGTGCTGTTCATGTGCTACATCGGCACCATCGCGGTGCCGTGGCAGGTCTACATGGTGCCGCAGTTCATCATGATGCGCTCCATCGGCCTGTATGACACGATCTGGGCGCTGGTGGCGCTGCAGAGCTTCTCCGCGTTCGGCGTGTTCCTGATGCGCCAGTTTTATCTGGGCATCCCGAACGACCTGTCCGAGGCGGCGCGCATCGACGGCCTGTCCGAGTACGGCATCTGGGCACGCATCATCCTGCCGCTGGCCAAGCCGGCCATCGCGACGCTGTGCATCTTCACGTTCGTGAACACCTGGAACGACTATATGGGCCCGATGATCTACCTGACCACCGACATCAAGAAGACCATCCAGGTCGGCCTGCGCCGCTTCATCCAGGCGTATTCCGCGGACTACAACCTGATCATGGCGGCCTCGCTGTGCTCGCTGCTGCCGGTGACCATCGTGTTCCTGTTCCTGCAGCGCTACTTCATCGAGGGCATCGCCACGACGGGCATGAAGGGATAAACCGCTTGACAGAAGGCGTGCGGGCGCCTATGATATGCCCGTGGCAGGGCGGATGGGGCCGCCCTGCCTTCCCAAAGAACACAAGGAGCTGATCATCATGGGCAACTGTGTGAGAGAGAATCCGCTGCGCACGCGCGCGGACGTGGAGCGCGCAGCCGTGCAGCTCATCGAGCCGCTGATCCCGCTGCTGAGCGAGGGCAGGGCCCGGCTGCACCTGGGCGATACCGGCGCGGTGTATCCGCCGGAGATCGCCGAGATGGAGGCGTTTGCCCGCCCGCTCTGGGCGATTGTGCCGATGCTCGCGGGCGGCTGTGAGTCCGTGGGGCCGATCTGGGCGCTGTGGAGGCAGGGCATCATCAACGGCACCGACCCCGAGCACCCGGAATACTGGGGCGAGGTGGAGGATTACGACCAGCGGCTGGTCGAAATGGCCGTGTTCGGCATGGGCATGGCGCTTGTGCCGGAGAAGTTCTTCTTCTCCCTGCCGGAGCGCGCGCAGAGGAATCTGCACGCCTGGCTGGACCAGATCAACCATCACGACATGCCCAAGAACAACTGGACGTTCTTCCGCGTGCTGGTGAACATGGGCTTCAAGGTCTGTGGCCAGCCCTACGACGCCGAGCGCCTGCGCACCGACTTTGCGATGATCGAGGAGCACTACGAGGGCGACGGCTGGTACTTTGACTATTTCAACCAGCGCGAATACTACACCATGTGGGCGTTCCACTACTACGGGCTCGTCTACGCGAAGGTGATGGGGGAGCGCGACCCGGAGCGCAGCGCGGAGTTCATCCGCCGCGCACAGCTGATGGCGCCGGACTTCGCCTGCTGGTTTGACGCAGAGGGCGAGGCGCTGGCCTACGGCCGCAGCCTGACCTACCGCTTTGCGCAGGGCGCGTTCTTTGCGGCGCAGGCACTTGCGGAGGCTCCATGCGGCGCGGTCGGCTACGGCGTGATGAAGCACCTGCTGCTGGGCAACATGCGCTCGTGGTTTGCCAAGCCGATCTTCACGCGCGACGGCGTGTTGACCATCGGCTATGGGTATCCGAACCTGCTGATGGCGGAGGGCTACAACGCGCCCGGCTCGCCCTACTGGGCGATGAAGGCGTTTGCCGTGCTGGCGCTGCCGGAGGATCATCCGTTCTGGCAGGCGGAGGAGGAGCCGTTTGATGCGCCGCTCACGTCGCTGCAGCCGCATGCGCGCATGCTCGTCACCCGCAGCGCGGATGGCAATCATGTGATGGCCTATGCGGCGGGCAACCGCGCGCACGAGCACGCGCATGATGAGGCGAAGTACGAAAAGTTCGTCTACTCCACGCGCTTCGGATTCTCCGTGCCCAAGGCACAGAAGCTGCTCAAGGACGGCGCGTTTGACAACATGCTTGCGCTCTCCGAGGACGGGGACACGTATCATCCGCGCTACAGCTGCGCGGAGTACGAGGTGCTTGCCGACCGCGTGATCTCCGTCTGGCATCCGTTCGCGGGCGTGACGGTGAAAAGCACGATCCTCCCCTGCGGCGAGTGGCATGTGCGCCGGCATGAGATCACGACCGACCGCGCGCTCTATGCGGCGGAGGGCGGCTTTGCCATCGCGCGCGGCAGCAAGGGCGAGACGCAGGCGATCGAGGAGAGCGGCCGCGCGGCTGTCATCGCGCCGTGGGGCGTGAGCGCCGTCGTGAACCGCTCCGGCTATGACGCGGGCATCGTGGTCATGCCGGAGCCGAACACCAACCTGATGGCGCAGCGCACGCTGCTGCCGACGCTGACGGCGAAGCTCGCGCCCGGCACGCATGTGCTGGAAAGCGCGGTGCTGGGCACCGTGACCGGCGGCGCCGCGCTGCTTGACCATCCCCCGAAGGAGGTGACTGCCGATGGAAAGATGGGTTGATCTCGCGTTTGAGCGCGCCTGCGCCAAGTTTGCGCGCGGGGCAAAAATCGCCGCGCAGCAGGGCGTGATTCCCTACATGGGCGCGAAGGACAAATACCTGCCCTCGCCGTTTGACGGCAACAGCTGGTGGACGGGCGGCTTCTGGCCGGGCCTGATGTGGCAGCTGTACAAGGCGACGGGCGAGGCGGTCTACAGGGACGAGGCGCTGCGCGTGGAGGCGCTGCTGACGGACGAGTTCCGCCGCTTTGACCTGCTCAACCACGACGTGGGCTTCATGTACCTGCTCTCCTGCGGCGCGCACTACCGCATGACGGGCGATGCGCAGGCGCTCTCCGATACGCTGCACGCGGCGACGCTGCTGGCCGGGCGCTTCAATCCGGCGGGCTTCATCCGGGCCTGGCCGGGGAAGGACCGCACCGGCTACGCCATCATCGACTGCATGATGAACCTCTCGCTGCTCTACTATGCCGGTGAGCTGACCGGCGACCCGCGCTTTGCCAAAATCGCGCGGATTCACGCGGACACGACCATCCGGGAGTTTCTGCGTGAGGACGGCAGCAGCTGTCACATCGTGATCTTCGATTCGGAGACGGGCAAGGCGCTTGCGCGCCCGGCGGGACAGGGCTACTGCGAGGGCTCCAGCTGGAGCCGCGGACAGGCCTGGGCGCTCTACGGCTTCACGCTCAGCGCGATCAACACGGGCGAGCAGAGGTATCTCGACGTGGCGCGCCGCTGCGCGGGCTACTTCATCAGCCACATCCGCGAGGACGGGCTGACCGACAGCGATTTCTGCCAGCCTGCGGATGAGGAGCGCATCGACAACATCGCGGGCGCCTGTGCGGCCTGCGGCCTGCTGGAGCTGGCGAATCTCGTCGGCGGCGAGGAGGGCGAGGGCTACCGCGCCGCGGCGATGCGGCTGCTGCGTGCGCTCAATGAGCTGTGCGCCGACTGGAGCGACGAATCGACGGGCATCCTGCAAAAGTGCACCGCGTCCTATCACGACGACGGCGCGGGACGGCACGTCAACATCCTCTACGGTGATTACTTCTTCGTGGAGGCGCTGTGCAAGCTGCGCGGCACGGATGCGCGGCTGTGGATGAAAAACTGAAGACGCTCTGCGCGGGCAGCTGTTCTCCGGGAGGAGGCGGCTGCCCGCTTTTTTGCGCATAAAAACCTCAAAAGCGCAAACCCTACCGCAGAAGGGAATTGCTTTCGGAGGTGGAGTCATGAGCAAACGCATCGGCAGCCGGACGGTGGCGCTTCCGGCACAGCCCGGCGTGATCGCCTGGGCGAGCGTCGCGGGACAGAAGGAAAAGGACGGCCCTTACGGCGACAGGTTTGATCAGGTGATCCCGGACGAGCTGAACGGCGAAAACTCCTTTGAGGCGGCGGAGCGCAGCATGCTGGAGACGGCGGTGAAGCTCTGCGCGGGAAAGGCGGGCTGCACGCTCCACGACGTGCAGATGCTGCTGGCGGGCGACCTGCTCAACCAGATCATCTCGGCGGGCTTTGCCGCGAGGAACCTGCAGATCCCGTTCTATGGCCTGTACGGCGCATGCTCGACGATGTCCGAGTCGCTGTCCCTGGGCGGCATGCTCGCTGACGGAGGCTTCGCGGACAGGCTGATCTGCGCGACGTGCAGCCACTTCTGCACCGCGGAGCGGCAGTACCGCGCGCCGCTGGAGCTGGGCAATCAGCGCACGCCGACCGCGCAGTGGACGGTGACCGGCGCGGGCGCGGTGATGCTCTCCGGCGGACCGGCGAAGCGCCGCGCCAGGGTCGTGCTCACGCATACCACCTGCGGGCGGGTCATCGACCTGGGCATCACCGACCAGAACAACATGGGCGCGGCGATGGCCCCGGCGGCGGCGGACACGATCACCGCACACATGCAGGACATGGGCCGGAGTGCGGCGGACTATGACCTGGTGATCACCGGCGATCTGGGCCGGCTCGGGCGCGACCTGCTTCTGGAGCTGCTCACGCAGAAGGGCATTGACGCGCCGGAGGAGCGGTTCTTTGACTGCGGCTGCGAGATCTTTTCGCCCCGGCAGGACACGCATGCGGGCGGCAGCGGCTGCGGCTGCGCGGCGAGCATGCTCTGCGCGCACATCCTGCCGGAGCTGGCGGCGGGCAGGCTTCGCCGCGTGCTGTTCATGGCGACGGGCGCGCTGCTCAGCCCGACGACCACGATGCAGGGGGAGAGCATACCGGGCGTGGCGCATGCCGTCGTGCTCGAGCACAGGGAGGCGGAAGAGGGATGATGGACATGCTGCTCATGATCATCAAGGCGTTCGCCGTCGGCGGGGTGCTCTGCGCGATTGGCCAGGTGCTGATCCTCAAGACGCAGCTGACCAGCGCGCGGATTCTCGTGGGCTATGTGACGGCGGGCGTGATTCTCGGCGCGCTGGGGCTGTACAAGCCGCTGATCGACTTTGCCGGGGCGGGCGCGACGGTGCCGCTGACGGGCTTTGGCTACACGCTGGCGCACGGCGCGATCGAGGCCGTCAGGAGCGAGGGCCTGCTGGGCGCGTTCACCGGTGGCGTGGTGGCCGCGGCCGGAGGCATTTCAGCGGCGGTGTTCTTCGGCTACTTCGCGGCGCTGATCTTCAAGCCGAAGATGAAGTCGTAATCAAAACGGCGACTGTCCGGAACAAACCGGACAGCCGCTTGTTTTTGGAAATCACAGAATCTGTTTGCCGCCCAGATACACGCCCTCGACGGGAATCTCATGCAGGCGCGAGGGCTCGGTGTCAAACGGGTCGCTTCCGAGCACGGCGAAGTCCGCCAGATAACCGGGCGCAATCCGGCCCTTGGTGTGCTCCTCGAAGCTCGCGTACGCGCCGAAGGACGTGAAGCTGCGCAGCGCATCGGTCAGCGACAGCGCCTCACCGGGCAGATACGGCGTCTGTGCCGGGCGGAAGAAGGACATGCGCGTGACGGCGCACTGAATGCCTGCCATCACATCCGGCAGCTCGACCGGGCAGTCCGAGCCGTTGGACATCGTGATGCCGCCGCGCAGCAGCGATGCCGCCGGATACGCCTCCTGCGCCCGCGCACCGAGACGGCTTTCCACGATCTGCGAGTCGTAGTCGAGGAAGATCGACTGCACATAGGCGTGCATCCCGAGACGCTGCATGCGCGCGGCCTGCGTGTGGTCAAGCACCTGCGCGTGGACGATGCCGTGGCGTGCATCCTCGCGAGGGCAAAGGCGCTGCGCGTTTTCGAAGGCGTGCAGCGCGCGGTCGGTCGCGCCGTCGCCGATGGCGTGGATGGCGATCTGCATGCCCGCGCTGTGGGCGCGCAGTACGATGGCGTCGAGCGCTTCCTGCGTGTAGGTGGCGATGCCGCAGGTGTCGGGCGCGTCGGCGTAGGGCGCGCGAAGGTACGCCGTGCGCGAGCCGAGGGAGCCGTCGGAGATCAGCTTGAGCGGACCCAGGCGCAGCCATTCGTCGCCCCAGCCGGTGTGATATCCCGCAGCGAGGAAGGCATCGAGCGCCTCCAGCGTCGGCAGATAGCACTGCTCATAGACGCGCACGGTCAGTCGGCCCTCCCGGCGCAGGTCCTGGTATGCGCCGAGGATGTCCGCAAACGACACGTCGAGCGAGGACAGGTCGTCCGTCTGCACAGAGGTGATGCCGTAGCCGCGCACAAACTCGATCGCCCTGCCGATGCGCTCGCGGATGCCCGCGCGGTCGGGCTTGGGCACCAGCGCGTTCACCAGACCGATGGCGTTTTCGCACAGCACGCCGGTCGGGTGCCCCGCATCGTCCGTCTCGACGCGCCCTCCGTCCACGAAGACGGGATGCCCGTCGATGCCGGCCAGGCGCAGCGCGGCGCTGTTGGCGACAGCGACATGCCCGCAGGCGCGCGTGATCAGGCAGGGCCGGTCGGGACAGACAGCGTCGAGGTCATCGCGCGTGGGATAGCGGCGCTCGTCGGTGAAGTCGTCGTGATTCCAGCCGCGGCCGAGGATGAACGGCTCCTGCGGGTGCGTCCGGGCGAATTCGCCGACCGCCGCAAGCACGTGCGCGAGGGAATCCGTGCAGGGCGAGAGCTGTGCCTGCAAAAGCACGCAGCCCAGCTCCAGCAGGTGCATGTGCGAATCGTTGAAGCCGGGACAGACGAAGCGTCCCCCGAGATCGACCGTGGGTCCGTCGGGGCGGATGCGCGCCATCTCCGCGTCGCTGCCGACCGCTGCAAATCGTCCGTTTTCCGTGATGAAGCCGCCGCAAAGCACGCCGTTTTCCGTGAAGACGCGCGCGTTTTTGTATCGTGTGGGCATGGATGCATCCTCCATATTGCTGTTGATGGCATCAGTATACGCTATTTCGCTGTGTTTCTCAAGCCTTGCCTGCGCATGCATTTTGCGCTATAATTGGATTATTCTGGTGCAAAGGGGGCGGCGCGGTGGGAAAAATCGACGAAACGGCCTGTGCGCTGCTCTGTCTGCTCACGCGGGCGGCGCTCCCGGAGGATGGGCCGCAGCCCCTCACGCGGCAGCAGGTGAGCCGGATGCTCGCCGCCGGCGCGATCACGGGGCTGGTGCTGCGCGATGTGCCCGGCGTGAAGCAGGAGACGCTGGTGCGCGCGCGGGCGCTGCTCTCGCGTGTGCGCGCCGTGTACGACTGCCTCCGCGTGTATGAGGAGAGCGGATACCGGCTCATGACGCCGGAGCATCCCGCCTGGCCGCGGGCGCTCTACGGACTGGGCGAGCAGATGCCGCTGTTCCTCTTTGCCTGGGGAAACGACGCGCTGCTGAACGGACCGCGTCTGAGCGTGGCGGGCAGCCGGAGAATCCTGCCCGAGACCCGGCGCGCCGCCGAGCTGACGGGCCGTCAGATCGCGCTGGAGGGCTATGTGCTGGTAAGCGGCGGGGCGTCCGGCGTGGACAGCGTGGCCCAGCGGGCGGCCCTGCAGGCGGGCGGCGGGGCGATTCTGGTCCCAGCGCTGCCCGCGGATCGGATGCTGCGCGATTCCTGCGTGCGCGCCGCGGTGACGGAGGAGCGCGTGCTCATCCTGTGCGACGCACTGCCGGACGAGCCGTTTTCCGCGCCCAAGGCGCTGGGGCGCAATCACACGATCTATGCGCTGGGGCATGCCGCGCTGGTCGTTGCCTCGCGCAGGGAGCGCGGGGGCAGCTGGCACGGCGCTGCGGACTGCCTGCGGGGCGGGTATTCCCCGGTGTACGTCTGGAACGGCAAAAACGAGGACACGGCGGGCAACCGCGGGCTCATCGGGCTCGGCGCGAAGCCGTACGCCATCGCGGGCCGGGAGACGCTCAGTGAGCAACTGGGCCTGGTGTGACGGGAGGGAACGCGATGGACGCGGAGCTTTTACAGATTCCGCTGCGGGAGGTCCTGCACTTCCTCGGCTGGCGGGGCACGCCGGTGGACGCGCCGCTGCTCGCGCAGATCCGGGACCTGTGCGATCTGGCCGTGCGGGAGGTCCGGCCGCGGATGGCGGAGCGGCGGTTTCCCCTGGCGCCGGACGGCAGCCTGGCGGGCACCTCGATGACGCCGAAGGGGAATGATGTGCGCGCGATGCTTGCGCCGTGCCGGGAGGCCGTGCTGCTGGCGGCGACGCTGGGCGCGGAGAGCGAGCGGCTGCTGCTGCGCATGCAGGCGAAGGACGCCGCGCAGGCGCTGCTGCTGGACGCGGTGCTCAGTGCGGCGATCGAGGCCGTGCTTGATGCGCGCGAGGAAGCGCTGCGCGGGGAGCTTGCCGCGCAGGGACGGTATCTGACCGACCGCTTCAGCCCGGGCTACGGCGACATGCCCCTCGCGCAGATGCGGGAGATCTGCGAGGTGCTGGGTGCACAGCGGGCGATCGGACTCACCGTGAGCGCGGGCGGCGTGATGATCCCGCGCAAGTCGGTCACAGCGATCCTGGGCATCAGCGATGTGCCGGTTGCGCGGCGGCCTGCTGGCTGCGAGGGCTGCGCGGCGCGCGAAACCTGCGCGCTCAGAAGACGATGAAGAAGGGCGGATGACGATATGCATACGCAGAAGGTGACGCTGCTGGACGGCGCGATGGGCACGATGCTGCAAAGCGCGGGGCTGAAGCTGGGCGAGCGGCCGGAGACGCTTTCCATCACCGCGCCGCAGGTGGTGGAGGACATCCACAGGCGCTATGTGCAGGCGGGGTCGGAGATCGTGCTGGCGAACACGTTCTGCGCCAATGCGCACAAGCTGGCGGGCACGGGCTTTTCCGTCGGGGAGGTCGTGACGGCTTCGGTCGGCGTGGCGCTGCGCGCCTGCGAGGGAACGCAGGCCCAGGTAGCGCTGGACATCGGCCCCATCGGCGAGCTGCTGGAGCCGCTGGGCACGCTGAAATTCGACGAGGCGTATGCGCTCTTTGCGCAGATGATCCGTGCGGGCGTCGCGGCGGGCGCGCAGGCGGTCTTCTTTGAAACGTTTTCTGACTTAAACGAGCTGCGCGCGGGCGTGCTGGCGGCGAAGGAGTGCTGCAATCTGCCGGTGTTTGCGTCGATGACGTTCGAGGCGTCGGGGCGCACGTTCCTCGGCTGCCGGGCGGACGCTGCGGCGATGACGCTCTCCGGCCTGGGTGTGACGGCGGTGGGCGTCAACTGCTCGCTGGGGCCCTGCGAGGTCGCGCCGATTCTGCGCGCGATGCGCACGGCGACCGATTTGCCGCTGATCCTCAAGCCCAACGCGGGCCTGCCCGATCCGCAGACCGGCGTGTACCACACCGATCCGCAGGAGTTCGCCGCGGACTGCCGCGCGCTGCTCGACTGCGGCGCGGTCTATGTCGGCGGCTGCTGCGGCACGACGCCCGCGTTCATCGAGGCGCTGCGCGAGAAAATCGGCGGGAAAGAGGCGGTCTGGGGCGAAAAGACGCTGCGCGGCATCTGCTCGGCGGGCGAGGTCTGCGCGTTCGGGCAGGGCGTGCGCGTGATCGGCGAGCGCATCAATCCGACGGGCAAGAAGCGCTTTCAGCAGGCGCTTCGCGAGGGCGACATGAACTATATCGTCGCGCAGGCGGTGGAGCAGGCGGAGGCTGGCGCGCAGATCCTCGATGTGAACGTGGGTCTGCCGGGCATCAACGAGGCGGACATGATGCGCCGCGTGGTCACGGCCATTTCCGGCGCGGTCAGCCTGCCGCTGCAGATCGACTCTTCCAATCCCGCGGCGATCGAGGCGGGCCTGCGCGCGGCGCCGGGCAAATGCCTGGTCAACAGCGTGAACGCCACATCCGCGTCGCTGTGCGCCGTGCTGCCGCTGGTCAAAAAGTACGGCGCGGCGGTCGTAGGGCTGGCACTGTCCGAGGGCGGGCTGCCCAGGACGGTGGAGGAGCGCATGACGCACGCGCGCACCATCATCAGTGCGGCGCTCGAAGCGGGCATACCGCGCGAGGACGTGGCGATCGACTGCCTGACGCTCACGGTGTCCGCGCAGCAGGATCAGGCCGCGCAGACGCTGGAGGCGCTCGCCTGCGTACGGCGCGAGCTGGGGCTTCAGACGGTGCTGGGCGTTTCCAACATCTCCTTCGGGCTACCTCAGCGGCTGCTGGTCACGCGCACGTTCCTGGCGCAGGCCATCGCCTGCGGGCTGACGCTGCCCATCGTCAACCCGAACCAGCGCGAGATCATGGAGACGATCGACGCCTGCCGCGTGCTATCCGGCGAGGATGCGGGCTGCACGGCGTACGTCGGGCGATATGCTCCGCAGCCGGAGGACGCGAAAAAGCCCGCTTCTTCCGCTGCCGCGCGGAGCTTGACGCTCGAGGAGGCCATCGCCAGGGGCCTGCGCGCGGAGGCCGCGCAGCTGGCGCGGGAGGCGCTTGCCGCGACGCCGCCGCTGGAGCTGGTGGAGAAGCGGCTGATTCCCGCGCTCGACGCGGTGGGCGAGGACTATGAAAAGCAGCGGATCTTCCTGCCACAGCTGATGAACGCGGCGACGGCCTCGGGCGCGGCGTTTGACGAGGTGCGCGCGGCCATCGCGAAGACCGGCGTGCAGGGTGAGGGCAAGGGGCCGATCCTGCTGGCGACGGTGGAGGGCGACATCCACGACATCGGCAAGAACATCGTGCGCACGGTGCTGGAAAACTACGGCTACCGCGTGATCGACCTGGGGCGCGACGTGCCCGCGGAGCGCGTCGTGGAGCAGGCGAAGGCGTACGGTGCGAAGCTGATCGGCCTGTCCGCGCTGATGACCACGACGGTGCCGGGCATGGAGCGCACGATCGGGCTGCTGCACGATGCGGGCGTGAGCGCGCCGGTGATCGTCGGCGGCGCGGTGCTCACGCCGGAGTATGCAAAGCGGATCGGCGCGGACTACTATGCGAAGAATGCCAAGCAAAGCGCGGACATTGCCCGTAGCATCCTCGGCTGAACTGGAGAAAACGATGGAACAGAGCGTTTGCGATGCGCAGCGCGTGCGCGGGTTGCTCGGCAGCGGTGAAACGCTGCTGTTTGACGGCGCGACGGGCACCTATGCCCGCGAGCTTCCGGGCTTTCCGGAGGGAACGGTGGAGCTGTGCTGCCTGACGCAGCCGCAGCGCGTGCTGGAGCTGCACAGGGCGTATCTTTCTGCGGGCTGCCGTGCGATCAAGACGAACACGTTTGCGGCGCATGTCTCGCTGGCGGTCGATGACGGCACACAGCAGCGGGAGGTGATCCGTGCGGCGTGCGCGCTGGCGCGGCAGGCTGCGGACGGAAGCGCTGCGGCGGTGTTTGCGGACATCGGGCCCGCTCCCGCGCAGGCGGACGCGGCGCGCTGCTATACGGCGATGGCGCAGGCGTTCCTTGACGAGGGCATGACCTGCTTTCTGTTGGAGACGATGCACAGCGCGCAGGGCCTTTGCGAGGCGGCGGCGTTCATCCGCGCGCGCTGTCCGGAGGCATTTATCGCGGTGTCGTTCGCGGCGGACGCGGACGGCTTTACCCGTGCGGGAGAGCCTGCGGCGTCGCTCATCGCAAAGATGGACGATTGCCCGGACGTCGATGCGGTCGGGCTCAACTGCATCTGCGGCGCATATCACATGCGGCGCCTGCTGGAGGGCATGAAACGCCCGCAAAAGCAGCTGATTGCCATGCCCAACGCGGGCTATCCGCATGTCGAGAACGGGCGCACCTACTATGACAGCGACCCGGCGTACTTTGCGCGGCAGGCGGCGCAGTGCCGCGCGCTGGGCGCTTCGCTCATCGGCGGCTGCTGCGGCACGACGCCCGAACACATCCGCAGGCTGGCGGCTCAGCTGAAGCTGGCTGCGGCGGGCGCAAAGCGCGTGACGCCTCCCGAGCCGGGGGAGCCTGTGCACAGAGTTTGCCGCAGCTCCGTCAAGGCGAAGCTCGACGCGGGCGGGCGCGTGATCCTGGTGGAGCTCGATCCGCCGCGCAGCGCGGACATCGGCGGTTTTGTGCGCGGCGCGCAGGCGCTCTACGACGCCGGCGCGGACGCCATCACCATCGCGGACTGCCCGATCGGGCGCGCCCGCGTGGACTCGAGCCTGCTGGCCTGCAAGCTGAAGCGCGAGCTGGGCGTGGAGACGCTGCCGCACATGACCTGCCGCGACCGCAATGTAAACGCGACCAAGGCGCTGCTGCTGGGGCTGTCCATGGAGGGCGTGCACAACGTGCTCGCGGTGACCGGCGATCCCGTGCCCACGAGCGACCGGGGCAGCGTCAAGAGCGTGTTCCAGTTCAACTCGCGCGTGCTGGCGCGGTTTGTGCGCAGCCTCGAGGGCAGCGGGGAGACAGAGCCGTTCTTCCTGTGCGGCGCGCTCAACGTGAATGCGCCCAACTTCGGGCAGGAGCTTGCCCGCGCCGTGCAGAAGCAGGAATGCGGCATGGAGGCGTTCCTCACGCAGCCTGTGCTCAGCGAGCAGGCCGCGCGCAATGTGGAGCTGGCCCGGCAGACGCTCAGCGCCCGGCTCATCGGCGGACTGTTCCCGGTGGTCAGCGCGAAGAACGCGAGCTTTCTTTCCAGCGAGGTCGCGGGCATCGCGCTCGACGACGCGGTGATCGCCGCCTATGAGGGGCTTGACCGCGCGCAGGGCGAGGACATGGCCGTGCGCCTGTGTGGGACGGCCGCGCGGCGGATCGCGCCGTTTGTGGACGGCTACTACATCATGACGCCGTTCCAGCGTGTGGCGCTGGTGCAGCGGGTCATCGCGGCCGTGCGCTGAATTCTCCCTTGCCTGGCAAGTGCGGACATGCTATAATGAAGAAAACCGGCTGGCTGCGCTGCCGGCGGAGGAAAGCGGATTCCGCTGCTCTGTGTCGGGCAGGCGGATGGACAGAACAAAAACAATCAGGGAGGGTACAGTCCATGAAGGATTCCAACTGCGGCTACTGCATGCACGGCGAGCTGCTCGATGCGTTCGGCATTTACATCTGCGACCTGAGCGTCAGCCAGCTCATCCTCTTCAAGGAGCAGAGCCATCCGGGCCGCTGCATCGTCGCCTACAAGGACCACGTCAGCGAGATTGTGAACATCAGCGACGAGGAGCGCAACGCCTTTTTTGCGGACGTAAACCGCGCGGCGAAGGCGATCCATGCGGCGTTCAATCCGGTGAAGGTGAACTACGGCGCGTACGGCGACACCGGCTGCCATCTGCACTTCCACCTCGTGCCCAAGTACAGGGACGAGTTCGAGTGGGGCGGCGTGTTCGCGATGAACCCGAACCGCAAGTATCTGACCGACGCGGAATACGCTGAGATGATCGAGAAGATCAAGGCGAATCTGTAAAGAAAAAACAGGGAGAGCGGAGCACTGGGCTCCGCTCTCCTTTTGTGCGACCGTTCATCTGTGCAGGAACAGCCCCATCACCGCGCCACAGACGCCGCCGACGATATGTGCCAGGTGAGAGATGTCGTCGGCGGAGAACAGCCCGCCGAAGATCTCCTGCGTGAGGTAGAGCGCGGCGACGCCCACCAGCGTCAGCGGGATCTCGCCCGGGCGGCTGCCCGCCGTGGAGGCCAGGAAGATCAGCATGTAGACCACGCCGCTGGCGCCCAGCAGCATCGAGCTGCCGCCGAAAAGCATGTGAAACAGGCCGGAGACGACCGCGGTGACGGCAAACATGAGCAGCAGGCGAACGCTCCCGTAGCGTTCCTCGACGATCGGGCCGAGCGCCAGGAGGAAGGCGATGTTGGAGACGTAGTGGGAGAACGATGTGTGACCGAGCACGTGGCACAGAAGCCGCACATACGTCATCGGATGCAGGAAGCTCGAGCGGCAGACGGAAAAGACCAGGCGGTTGCTCATGCCGCCGGTCAGCGTGTTCAGGCCCAGCGCGGCGAGCGAAACGAGCGCAAAGCACAGCGTCGCCGGGGCGTTGAAGGTGAAGATGATCTTTCTCTTTTTCATGTGCATGTCTCCTGAAACGGCTTTTCTCCCAAGAGTATACCATGCCTTCATTGCGGGTTCAAGCGCCGTTTTATCCAATTGGGACAGAAACCACAGGCATATTTTTCTGCCCAAAAGGCTTGAAGAATCAGGAAATCTGTGCGATAATAGGCGGTGCTGTGTATTAGAATATAAAAGTAGTCGTGTCTGAAAAGGAGATCAGCGTCAAATGATCGCAACGCAGAACGTGTCCCTGTCCTACAGCGGCAAGCCGCTGTTCAAAAACGTCAACATCAAGTTCACAGCCGGCAACTGCTACGGAATCATCGGCGCCAACGGTACGGGCAAGTCCACCTTCCTCAAGGTGCTCTCCGGCGATCTGGAGCCCTCCACCGGCGAGGTCGTCATCACGCCGGGCGAGCGCATGGCCGTGCTCAAGCAGGATCACTTTGAGTTTGACGAGTACGAGGTGCTCGAGACGGTCATCATGGGCCACAAGCGCCTGTATGAGATCATGAAGGAAAAGGACGAGCTCTACGCGAAGGAGGACTTTTCCGATGCGGACGGCGAGCGCGCCAGCATGCTGGAGGGCGAGTTCGCGGAGCTGGACGGATGGAACGCCGAGAGCAACGCCGAGATGATCCTCACCGGCCTGGGCATCAGCCTTGACATGGAGCACAAGCTCATGCGCGAGATGGACGGCAGCCAGAAGGTCAAGGTCCTGCTGGCGCAGGCGCTCTTCGGCAATCCGGACATCCTGCTGCTGGACGAGCCGACCAACTACCTCGACATCCAGTCCGTGCGCTGGCTGGAGAACTTCCTGCTGGAGTTCCCCAATACGGTCATCGTCGTCAGCCATGACCGCCACTTCCTCAACAAGGTCTGCACGCACATCTGCGACATCGACTTCGGCAAGATCCAGATGTATGTCGGCAACTACGACTTCTGGTACGAGTACACCCAGATGGCCGCCCGCCAGCAGAAGGACATCAACAAGAAGAACGAGCAGAAGATCAAGGAGCTGCAGGCGTTCATCCAGCGCTTCTCCGCCAACGCCAGCAAGCACAAGCAGGCGACCAGCCGCAAGAAGCTGCTGGACAACCTGCAGATGGAGAACTTCACGCCGTCCTCCCGCCGCTATCCGTACGTCTCCTGGAAGCCCGACCGCGAGATCGGCAACGACCTGCTGACGGTGACCAACCTCTCCAAGACCGTGAACGGGCGCAAGGTGCTCAACAACATCTCCTTCGTGCTCACCCCAGGCGACAAGGTCGCCTTTGTCGGCACGGACGAGCTGGCGCGCACCACGCTCTTCCAGATCCTCATGGGCGAGATGGAGCCGGACGAGGGCAGCTTCAAGTGGGGCGTGACCACCTCCCGGAGCTACTTCCCCAAGGACAACGGCAAGTTCTTCGACGGCTGCGAGTACAACCTCATCGATTGGCTGCGCCAGTTCTCCCAGAGCCAGTATGAGAGCGACATCCGCGGCTGGCTGGGCCGCATGCTCTTCTCCGGCGAGGACGCGCTCAAGCAGGCGAAGGTGCTCTCCGGCGGCGAGAAGGTGCGCTGCATGCTGGCGCGCATGATGCTCTCCGGCGC
>CAMENN010000001.1 GCA_945928315.1 uncultured Clostridia bacterium | reverse complement strand
TGCACATCCGCCCCGGCGAGATGCTCGCGCTGGTCGGCCCCAGCGGCGGCGGCAAATCGACGCTCTGCCAGCTGATCCCGCGCTTCTACGAGGCGACCAGCGGCTCCATCACCATCGACGGGCAGGACATCCGCAAGGTGAAGCTCGCCGACCTGCGCGCCTCCATCGGCATCGTGCAGCAGGATGTGTTCCTCTTTGCCGGGTCGATCCTCGAGAACATCCGCTACGGCAAGCCCGGCGCGTCGATGGAGGAGGTCGTGGAGGCCGCGAAGCTCGCGGAGATCCACGAGGACATCATGCGCATGCCCGACGGCTATGACACGATCGTCGGCGAACGCGGCATCATGCTCTCCGGCGGCCAGAAGCAGCGCGTGTCCATCGCGCGCATCTTCCTCAAGAACCCGCGCATCCTGATCCTCGACGAGGCGACCAGCGCGCTGGATACCGCCACCGAGCGGCGCATCCAGGCTGCGTTCGACCGCCTGGCGAAGGGCCGCACGACGCTGGTCATCGCGCACCGGCTCTCGACCATCCGCAACGCGGACGAGATCGTGGTCATCGGCGACCACGGCATTCTGGAGCAGGGCACGCACGCGCAGCTCATCGAGCAGGGCGGCATCTATGCCGAGCTGGCGGCGGGCGCGCGGCTGGCCGGGGAGATCAAGTGAGCGCGGGGGACGCTGGTTTCACACTGCGCTCAGATAAAAAACGGGCCATAAGCGCGAAGCGAAGCGGGGTCAAGGGGCACTGCCCCTTGCGGGGTTCAGGGGACCGGAGCCTGCTGCGCCCAGCGGGCGAAACAGGCAGGCGGAGCGTCGGAAATCGCAAGGAGCGCCATTCATGGCGCGACTATGCGAGTTTCCCGGACTCGCGCCCCTGAGCAGGTTTGGGACCGGAGCCGAGCGCGCCCTGTGGGCGATGAAGCGAGGCGGAGCGTCTGGAAACGGAAAGGAGCGCTTGCGCGACTATTCCGTTTCCCGGGTCGGCAGCCCAAAAATCCAAGAGAAAACGCAGTCTCAGAGCAGGCTGCAAAGCAGCCTGCGATTGAGACGGATTTCGTTCGCAAAGTGTGAATTTAGATGAAGAACAGTAAGAGAAAACATCGGATGCATATTCCATCATTTCAGCGAAAGGATCGCGAGAAGCATGTTCACCGAATATCTGGATTCGCATGATCTGCGCGCCCTGCTCCCGGGCCCGGGCAGCTACCGGCCCTATCCCCGCAGGCAGGACCGCGCGGCCTGGGAGGGCCTTGCCCCCGCCGTGCGCAGCGAGCTGACCGCCTGGGGCGACGAGGCCCTTGCCGGATACCCGCCGCTGACCGCGACGCAGTACCTCGCCTATGTGCGCACAGGCGACCGGCAGGTGTTTGAAAAGCCGTACTTCGCGCGGCGCAAGCTGCTCATCGGCGCGGCGCTGGCCGAGTGCGTGCGGGACGACGGCACGTATCTCGATGCGGTCATCGACGGCCTGTGGGCCATCTGCGAGGAGAGCAGCTGGGTGGTCAGCGCGCACAACGACAGCCGCCACCCGATGAGCCGTCCGCCGCAGGAGCATCCCCTGCCGGACGTGGACGACCCGTACATCGACCTGTTTTCCGCGCAGACCGCGGCGACGCTCTCCTTCGTGCTCTACTTTTTGGAGGACAGGCTCGATGCCGTCACCCCGCGCATCGCGCGCCGCGTGCGCCGGGAGCTTAAGACGCGCATCCTGCGCCCGTTTGAGATTCACGACGACTTCTGGTGGATGGGCATGATCCGTAAGGACATGAACAACTGGACGCCGTGGATTCTCTCCAACGTGCTGGATACCGTCCTGCTGATCGAGCGCGACGGCGTGCGCCGCTGCGAGCTGACCGCGCGCGCCATGCGCATGCTGGACAGCTACCTCGCGGTGATGCCGGAGGACGGCGGCTGCGACGAGGGCGCGGGCTACTTCAACGTGGCCGGCGGCTCGCTGCTGGACTGCCTGGAGGCCATCTACAGGGCGACGGACGGGCGCGTAAGCTTCTATGACGAGCCGCACATCCGCGCCATCGGCGCCTATCCGCTCAAGGCGCACGTCAGCGGGCCGTACTATCTGAACTTTGCGGACTGCGATGTGAAGCCCACGCTCGACGCCATGCCCATCATCCGCTACGGCATGCGCACGCAGAACCCCGCGCTCACCGCGCTGGGCGTATCCATCCGCCGGGCGAAGGACGTGCAGGTGCGCGTGGAGGACACGCCGCAGATGAACCGGGTGCTTGCCAGCCTCTTCGATCCCGTGCCGGAGGCGGAGGCGCTGCAGGAGCCGCCGTTCATGGCGATGCCGGACCTGCAGGTCTATGCCTGGCGCTTTGACGGGCTGTACGCGGCGATCAAGGGCGGCTGCAACGGCGAAAGCCACAACCACAACGACGTGGGCACGTTCATCGTCTATGCGGACGGGGAGCCGGCCGTTGTGGACATGGGCAACAAGGTCTACACGGCGAAGACCTTCGGCCCGGACCGCTACACCATCGACAACACACGCTCCATGAACCACAACGTGCCGCTCATCGGCGGTGTGGAGCAGCACGAGGGCCGCGCCTATGCCGCCCGGGACGTGCAGGGCGACGAGCGCGGCGCACGCATGGACATCGCCGGGGCGTATCCGGCGCAGGCGGGCGTCCGGAAGCTGGTGCGCACGTTCACGCCGGAGGCGGCGGGCGTGCGGCTGTGCGACGGGATCGAGCTGGACGCGCCGCAGCGCGTGACCTGGGTGTTCATGCTGCGGCAGAAGCCGGAGCTGGTCCCCGGCGCGGTGCGCTTCGGGCCGCTCGTGCTGCGGCACAATCCGGCGCTCGCGCAGCAGGTGCAGGAGATGCCCGTTACGGACGCGCGTCTTGCGCGGAACTTCTCCGGCAGCCTGTGGCGGCTGACGCTCGCGGCTCCTGCGGCAAAGACGCTGAACGAGGAATTCATCCTTCAGAGAGACGCCTGAGCGGGGAGGTCCCCGGAAAAACGCGGATTCAGCGCGGGCCGCGGGCTGACCGGCAGGGCATCCATACCGGATTATACGATCGGAACCACACGATCGGACAAGGAGGCACACCATGACAACGATTGAACTGCTCCGCGGCGGCGAGGTGCTCGCCAGCGCGCAGGGCGAGCGCGAGGCGCAGCTGCTCTATCGGGGGCAGTACGCGCTGGGCGATGAGCTCCGTTTCCGCACGGACGACACGCACGTCATCGTGCAGGTGGATCAGGCGGTGAAGCCCGCGCGCGTCTATCTGCCCGAAAAGGCGTTTTCCTACCGCCTGCCGCTTGGCGGCATCGATCCGGCGGCGTACGCGCCCGGCGCGTTCACGGGCGACCTGCACCTGTGCACCGTGCGCCCGGACGAGGACAATAGCTACCGCAACCTGGCCCGCAATCCGGCGGATCAGCGCGGCGGGGTGACCTGCTATCCGCACGCGACGGCGAACGTGGAGACGCGCGACGAGAGCTGGTTCTGCGCGCGCAACACGATCGACGGCGAGCACATCGCCTGCGGACATGGCCCGTGGCCGTTCGGCAGCTGGGGCATCGGTGCGCGCACGGACGCGGAGTTGACGCTCGACTTCGGCCGCACGGTCGAGGTGGACCGCATGGTGCTCTATCTGCGCGCGGACTTCCCGCACGACGCCTACTGGGTTTCCGGCACGGTGACGCTCGACGACGGCGCGGAGCTGACGTTCCCGCTTGAGGGGATCGATGGCGCGCAGCCCATCGACCTGGGCGGCCTCCACCGCATCCGCACGCTCAGGCTGCACCGGCTGATCAAGTGCGACAACCCCTCCGCCTTCCCGGCGCTGCGACAGATCGAGGTCTACGGCAGGGACGCGGAGTGACCGGCCCAAATAACACGCGCCCGTCCCCCAAAGGGGACGGGCGCTGCTGTTCAGGCGGATTGGCGCAATCAGACGTAATACTCCATCGGATAGGTCAGGTAGCTGATCTCGGGCAGCTGATCGGCGGTGACGTAGCCCGCCGGAGCCGCGATCAGGCTCGGAATGCGGTTGACAATCGTCGCGCAGGTGTGCTCGACGGTGGCCGGCTTGACGACGTGGAACTCGGTGTCCGGCTCGCCCGTCATCCACCAGTCGCACATGTCGCCGTCGTCCGGGCCGTAGACCTTGCCGATCGTCTCCTCCTCCACGGTGATGCCCTGCATGGTCTCGATGGTTACCACGGCGCTCATGCCGATGCAGTTGCCGGCCTTGATGGTCTTGCCCAGCGTTGCGGAATAGAGGTCCTTGTCGATGACGCAGGGCACGTGCTTCTGCTCGATGGACTTGATGGTCAGGCCGAGCTTGTTGCAGATGGCCTCCGCAGCGTTCCAGGCGTAGGACGGCTCAAACGCCGCCGGATGCGCGATTTGCGCCTCAAACTCCTCCGGGGTCAGGTCGCAGCCGTGCGCCTTCGCCAGCGCCATGCCGTACTCGTCCACATTGTAGCTGTAGGCGCCCTTGATCTTGGTCAGCCTGTTCATGCCGCCCGCGACAAGGCCCACGATGTTGATCCAGAAGATGTCCTGCATGCCGGAGCCCGCGATGGTGCAGCCCGTCTCCTTGGCCAGCGCGTCGAGGCGGTTGATCTGCGCCGCGGCCGTCGTCCAGGGATAGATGGCCTCCTCGCAGGTGGTGATGACGTTGATGCCGCGCGAAACGCACTTTTCAACGTGGGCGTAGATGTCGTTGATGAAGCTGAACAGCGTCACGATGGCGACGTCCGCGTCGCACTCGTCGAGCACCTTGTCCGCGTCGTTGGAGATGATGACGCCGGTCTTGAGGCCCAGCTCCGCGAAATCGCCCACGTCCTGGCCGACGACGGCCGGGTTCACGTCGATAGCGCCGACGATCTGCGCGCCGTGCTCATGCAGATACCGGAGAATGTACTTGCTCATCTTGCCGCAGCCGTACTGCACAACCTTGATCTTGTCCATGGAAACGTCCTCCTTGTGATTTATTTGGTAAGATTAGTATAAACCCTCACCCAAGGAGAGAGTCAAGGCATATTTTTCCGGAAGGAAACGGGCACCTGCAGGCGCAAAAACATGCTGCGGTGCGCCTCGTCGAAGATGTTGAACTCTGTCATCACTTCACATAGATAGTCCCCGGCGATGTCATATCCGTTCTCCCGGCAGAAGCTAAGCAGCTGGTGCGCGCAGGGCAGCTCATCCTCGAAGCTGTCCAGATAGATGCACGCGTACATGCTCGAATCCATTACATCCGTGTGGGGCGCGGCCTCACTGCGGCTGCCGGTGAACACGAATACCCTGTCCGGCACGAAGCGCTCCGCCATGAAGTCCGCCTGGCGGATGGAGGTGCCCGCGCTGTACGTGTGAATCTGCTCAAAGCCGCTCTCCTGCAGCGCGCCGCGCAGGCGGGCCAGCTCGCGCTCGTAGCCGCCGATGCCCTCCTCGTAGAAATTGCCCTCGCAGGGAATGCCGAAGAGGAAGCGCCTGTCAATGTACTCAAGGGAAATCGTGCCCGTCGCAGGGGATTTGCGGTAGCGCTCGATGCTGCCGATGGCGCGCTCCACGGCGTCGTGCTGGGCGCGCAGCGCGCGGATCTGCTCGTGAATCTGCTCGTTCTTGCGCACCAGAATCTCCTCGATGAGCGTGATGTCCTCCCGGCGCAGCACATCCCCGATCTGCGCAAGGCTCATGCCCAGCTCCTTCATGTAGGCGATCATGTCCAGGCGCGCGTTCTGGTGCACGTCGTAGTAGCGGTAGCCGGTTTCGGGATCGACATACCGCGGGCGCAGCAGGCCCATGCGGTCGTACAGGCGCAGCGTGGGAACGCTGATGTGGTTGAGCTGCGCCATCGCGCCGATGGGAATGAGCTCCCCGTTCATGCGCATGCCCTCCTTTCAAAGTCTGTATCTGGTTTAGAGTTTATCACGCTCCGGCGCGATGTCAAGGCTCCGGAGGGCGATTTTTCGCGCATTGACGCGGATTGACGGGAATGATGCCAAATTCGTCAAAAAACAGGCAATCCGAGCTCCGCAGCCTTTGCGCGCGCTCCATGCGCAAATCCCGCGCCGCGCATTGACAACCCGGCGGGCGAGCGGGTACAATAGATGAAGGAAAACCGGCAGGAGGCCGGCTGCTGCAACGACGAAGGAAACGCGGCGTCCGCAACCGGAAAGCGGGCTCCGCATGACAAACGACCGGGAAGGGGAGCGACAACATGGCTGTGGAACTGGATAAAATCGCAACGGAGCAGCGCAATCCGCGCACGGCGCACATCGACGAGCTGAGCACGCTGGAGATGGTGACGCTCATCAACAGCGAGGACCACCGCGTCGCGGACGCCGTGCAGGAGGTCCTGCCCCAGATCGCCGCGGCGGTCGATCTGATCGCCGAGCGGCTGAGCAGCGGCGGGCGGCTGGTGTATGTGGGCTGCGGCACGTCCGGCCGACTGGGCATTCTGGACGCGTCCGAGTGCCCGCCGACCTACAACGTCTCCCCGGAGCTGGTGCAGGGCCTGATCGCGGGCGGCTTCCCGGCGATCTTCAAGGCCGTCGAGGGCGCGGAGGACAGCCGCGAGCTCGGCGAGGAGGACCTCAAAAAGATTGCCTTCAGCGACAGGGACGTGCTGTGCGGCCTGGCGGCGAGCGGGCGCACGCCGTATGTGCTCGGCGCGATGGCCTACGCGAAGTCGATCGGCGCGAGCGTGATCGCCGTCACCTGCTGCAAGGGCTCCCAGATCGACCGGGCGGCGGACATCGGCATCGCTCCGGAGCCGGGGCCGGAGGTCGTCACCGGCTCCACGCGCATGAAGAGCGGCACCGCGCAGAAGATGGTACTCAACATGCTTTCCACCGGCGCGATGATCCGCATGGGCAAGGTGTACGGCAACCTCATGGTGGACGTGCAGCCCAGCAACGAGAAGCTCGTGCGCCGCTGCCAGCGCATCGTGATGCAGGCGACCGGCGCGGACGAGGCGCAGGCCGTCGCGGCGCTGGATGCGTCGGGCTATCACTGCAAGACGGCCATCGTGATGATCCTGTGCGGCGTTTCGGCCGGGGAGGCCGGGGAGCTGCTCGCGCGCGCGGGCGGCCGCATTGCCGGGGCTGTGGCCCGCTGAGCGAAGGAGTGGGCATATGATCGCGGGAATTGACGGGGGCGGAACCTCCACCCGGCTCGAGCTGCGGGACGACGCAAACCGCCCCGTGCAGCGGCTGACCTTCGGGCCGTTCAACATCTCCGCCGTGGGCGAGGCGGGCGTGCGCAGCGTGCTGCGCGAGCTTTGTCAGGCGGTGGACGTACGCGCCATCAGCAGGCTCTGCGTGGGCGGCGCGGGCGTGTCCTTTGCCGGGCTGCGGGAGCTGCTCCTTGACGAGCTGGGCGCGCACGGCTTCGCGGGCGGACTGACGCTCTGCTCCGACTTTGAAATTGCGCTGCGCGGGGCGATGGACGGCCCCGGCGGCATCCTGATCGCGGGCACGGGCTCGGTGGCCTTCGGGCGCAATGCGGCGGGCGAGAGCGCGCGCGTGGGCGGCTGGGGCCATCTCATCGACGACGTGGGCAGCGGCTATGCCCTCGGCCGGGACGCGCTGGCCGCGGCGGTGCAGACGGGCGACGGGCGCATGCAGGCGCACGCGCTGCGCGCGGCGGTGCTGGAGAAAATCGGCGGGCAGGGCACGCCGGACATCCTGAACTACGTCTACTACAGCGGGCGGGACAAGTCCGCCGTGGCGGCGCTGGCCTCCTGCGTGCTGGCATGCGCGGCGGAGGGCGACGAGGCGAGCCGGGAGATCCTCGCGCGGGGCGCGAAGGCTCTGACCTGCATCGTGCGCGCGCTGGCGCAGCGGCTGTGCATGGAGCGCCCGCGCGTGGCGCTGCTGGGCGGCCTGCTGCAAAACGACACGCCGTATGCGCAGGTCGTGCGCGGGCAGCTTGCAGCGGTCTGTGAGCCGGCTGCGCCCGAACACGACGCGCTTTGGGGCGCGGCGCAGCTGGCGTATGAGTGGAAATAAAAGGGGATTCGCATGGCAGCTTGACACAGCGCGAAGCGAAGCGTTACCTGATGGGGGATTTCCTCCGGGCTCGAATGGATTTGAGCGTGACAAGGGATATATGGTGAAATCAACAGGGCAGGCATTTCCGCAAGGAATCGCCTGCCCTGTTTTTTGTCTTACTCCATCTGATACAGCCGCATCGCGTTGCCGCACAGCAGCAGCTCCTTTTCCTCCCCGGTGAGGTCGAGCGCGCGCACGAAGGCGGGGCCTTCCTGCTGCCACTGGGCCTTGACCGGCGAGGACGAGCCGTAGACGATGTGGTCCGCGCCCAGAATCTTCACCGCCGTCTCCAGCAGCGTCCTGCCCCAGGGCTGCGCATGGCTCATCTCGAAGAAGATGTTGTTTTGCAGATGGCGCCGCATGGACTCCGGCGTCGCCGTGAAGCGGCCGGAGGGGTCCGGCGTCTGCGGGCCGTGCGGCATGAGCATCTCGCTGAAGGCGAAGAAGCCGCCGCCGAGCATCGAGTGAACCAGCTTCACGTTCGGGTACCTCTCGAACATGCCCGAGAACAGCTCGCGGCCCACCGCGATGAGCTGGTCCTCGCAGCGGCCGAGGCTGCGGCGCAGGTTGTTGTACTCCTGGATTTTCTCGTACTCCACGGGCACCGGCGTGTGGTGCACATAGACGTTCATGCCGTAGGTGTTCAGCTGCTCAAACAGCGGCGCGAATGCCTCGTCGTCCAGGTACAGCTCGCCGTAGTGCGCGCAAAGCTGCGCGCCGCGCATGCCCAGCTCGTCGTGGCAGCGGCGAAGCTCCGCCAGCTGCGCGCTGCGGCCCCACGGCGGCACGACGGCCAGCGCCGTCAGCCGTCCGCCGGAGCGGCGGGCAAAGTCGGCCATGCCGTCGTTGAACAGGCGGCACATGTTAAGGCTCAGCCACTCGTGCACGCAGGGCACCTTCATGACCGCGCGCTCCACGCCCGCCGCGTCCATCGCCGAGAGCATCGCCTCCAGCGTGTAGTCGCCCTCGATGTAATCGACACCCGGGCAGCCGACGGGCCGCTCGACGATGATCTGCCGGCGTCCCGCGCGCTCAACCATCCGGGCGTTCGTCCGGTAGCCGCGCGGCACGTCCATGAAAAACCGCTCCCGCAGCGCCTCGTCCGTAAACAGCGCCTCCGGGAACCAGTATACGTTTGCGTCTATGACCATGGGAATTCCTCCCCTTTTTCATATTCAGCGTTCATGCGTTCGGGTTGGTTTTGCGTTCATACGGGATGCGGCGCTCGATTTCGCCCGTCGCCGCCTCGCAAAGGGCGGACAGCGCGAAGAGCAGCGCGGGGGACAGCGCCCGGTCTCCGGCAAGCAGCGTGCCCAGCAGCGCGAGCAGCGCCGTCAGCGCCATGCACCCTGCGCACACGCGCGAGAGCAGCACGAGCGCCTTGTGCCCCGCGCGGTACTGGTAGATGGTCTGCTCCCGTGGCGCGAGCACGCACTGGAACAGCGGAATCACGGCGAGCAGCAGCGCGATGAGCGATGCGCCGGTCGTCAGCGCGGTATACCAGAGCGTGTTGCACACGGCCCGCTGCATCGCGCCGAGGATGAACAGGACGCCGCCGCCCAGCGTAAGCAGGGGCAGGAGGACGCCGCGCGCCGCGTGCTGCCGGGGGGCGAGCCTCGGCGCATACAGGAAGCCGCGATAGACGCGCGAGGTGTGCATTTTGCCATCCTCGCCCGGGCGGCGATCCTCCGTGAAATCCTGAAAATAGCGCCGGAAAAAGCCGCCCGCCATGCTGTTGCCTCCCTGTCAGTCGTCGAGATGCCGGACGTCGTAGGTGATGGACGTGCCGGCAAAGCGCATCACGCGCTTGTATTCGATGTCCCGGTTGATGTCCGCGGGACCGTCGCCCGGATGCGGAATGCGCCGCTTCCAGATGCGCCGTCCCTCCGCGTCCACGCGCTCCTCGCCGGGGAAGCGCCCCGGCTGCGCGCGCTCGCCCTCGTTCCCCGCCAGGATGTGGCGGGCGCAGGCGAGCTGATTGTCCACGATCGAGGCGTCCATCATCGGCCAGGCGCCGGCGCACAGGTGGTCAAACCGGTCGCGATAGGGCATGAGCTTCTCGAGCATCGCTGCCCAGTGCGCGACGCTGCCGTGCAGCGCCTTGCCGTGCACCATGAACTCGTCGCCGGAGAAGAGGATGCGCGCTCTTTCATCGAGGAACGCCAGGCTGCCCACCGCGTGATCCGGGATGAAGAACACCCGGAGGTCGCGCCCGCGCAGCGGGATGACGTCCCCGTCCGTCACCTCCTTCACCGGGTAGTCCCGGGGGAAGTCGATGCCCGAGAAGCTCGGGAACGGACGAGTCGCCAGCTCGCGCGTCTCGCGGGACATGTAAGCCAGGTCGAAGTAGCTGTTGTTCGCCGTGTGGTCGAAGTGATCGTGCGTGTTGCAGATGCGGGAGAGGGGCTTGTCCGTCAGGCTCTGGGCGAAGGTGCGGATGTTGCCCGCGCCATAACCGGAGTCGATGAGTAGCGCCTCGTCCTCGCCCTCAATCATGTAGGAAAAGTCGCCGTCGGAGAGGATCTGCCAGGTGCCGGGCGCGATGGGCCAGGCCCGGAAGAAGGGCTGGTCCATGCGCTGAAGGCTGCCGTCCTCGTCCTCCAGCCAGATGTCGTGCTTGCAGGAAAAATCAATCATCGCCGGTTCTCCTTGTCGCTGTTCCTTCACGAGAGACGCTGCTCAAAGAGCCATTCGCGCAGCGCCTTGATGTCATAGGCCTTGACCCAGGCGCAGACGTGATGCGCGCCGGGGTGGGGGTCGAGCTCGTCGGGCACGACCGAACGCCCCTCAAACCAGGTGAGGTTCACGTTGGCGTTCTTCTGCTTCTGGCTGCGGATGGCCGCGTCCAGCCAGGCCGCGTCGGCCCGGGCGTTGATGTGGCTGAAGCAGATCGCCGCGCCCGCCTCCTCCATGCAGTGCATCGCCCTGCGCATGATCGGGAAGGCCTTCGCGTCGCCGGAGGACACGATGATCCAGAGGTTCTCATCGTGCGCGGCGGCCAGGCGCTCCGGGTCCCACTGGCCCGCCACAAGCAGCAGGCCCGCAAAGGTGTGCGGATGGCGAAGCATCAGCTCGCAGAGCATCATGCAGCCCATGGACTGCCCGGTGCCGTACAGGCGCGCCCTGTCCATCGGATAGGCGTCGAAGAGGAAGTTCATCAGCTCCAGCGTCGCCTCGGCCTCCCAGGTCACGGTGAAGTCGTCGTCGGCACATTTGCGCTCATACTGCGGGGCGACCACAAAGCAGGGGCGGCGGTTGTAATAGGACTCGATGGCCCAGACCGTCGCGCCCGTGCCCTGCAGAAGCGGCGCGGTGATGTCGTCGGAGCAGGAGCCCAGGTCGTGCATGAACAGCACGACGGGATACTGCTGGCCGGGCACCATGTGCTCCGGGATGTAGAGGTTGTAGCGGAGCTGATGGCCGTCCCCCGTGGTGAAGGAGGCGGCGGTGAATTTGGCGGCGATCCCCAGGTCCACGGCGGTCGTGGGCCGGGAGGTGAACGCCGGTACGGTTCTGCCGCAGGCGGTGGGGATGTCCTGCTTCTGCGTCACGCGGAGCACGGGATGGCGCACGGTCAGCTTTTCGCCATGGCCGCCGCGCTCGCACAGGCGAAGGGACTGCGGATCACCCTCCAGCAGCAGCTGCACGAAGCGCCCCGTCCAGACCAGCTCACCCCTGGCGGTATCCGACACGCAGAGGCTCGTGATGGTGAAGCCCTCCACGTCAAACATCTCCGGCTCGAGGTCTCCGCGGACCACGGGGTCGCCGTACTCGATGGCCACAGCGGTCATGCGCTGGCCGTCGCCGTAGGCGGAGGTCACCACCGTCATGCTCAGGACGGCGGCTGTTTCGCTTTGCATACTCATAGGCGGCGTTCCTTTCTTGCGGTTGGGTTACAGGCCGTTGAGTTCCGCGGCCCTGCAGCAGGAGACGAAGTGGTTGGGCGTCAGCTCGGTCAGCTGCTGCGGCTGATGGCAGGCATCGCAGGCATACGGACAGCGCGCGGCGAAGCGGCAGCCGGGCTTGGGATCGATCGGCGAGGTGATCTCGCCCTTGAGGTGGATGCGCTCGTGCGGATGGTGAATGTCCGTGGAGGGAATCGCGGAGAGCAGCGCCTTCGTGTAGGGATGCAGCGGGCGGATGAACAGCTCCTTCGCGGGGGAGGTTTCCACCAGCTGGCCCAGATACATGACGCAGATGTCGTCCGAGATGTGGCGCACGACCGAGAGGTCATGGGTGACGAACATGTAGGTCAATCCCTGCTTCTCCTGCAGATCCTGGAGCAGGTTGAGCACCTGCGCCTGGATGGAGACGTCCAGGGCGGAGACCGGCTCATCGCAGACGATGAACTCCGGGTTCAGGGACAGGGCGCGCGCGATGCCCACGCGCTGGCGGCGGCCGCCGTCCAGCTCATGCGGATAGGCGTGGCGCAGGCGCTCGTCGATGCCGACCAGGTGCATGAGGTCCTCGGTCTTCTCGTCGATCTCGGCGCGGGACTTGTAGCGCCTGCTCAGCGTCAGCGGCTCGCGGATGATCTCCTCGACCGTCTGGCGCGGGTTCAGCGAGGAATACGGGTCCTGGAAGACGATCTGCATCTTCTCGTTGATCTCATGCAGTTGCTTCTTGTCCACGCGCGTGATGTCCTCGCCGTTCATGAGGATCTGACCGTCGGTGCTCTCCAGCAGGTGGATCATCGTGCGGCCGAGCGTCGATTTGCCGCAGCCGGACTCGCCGACGACGCCCATGGTCTTGCCCTTCCCGATTTTGAAGGTGACGTCGTCCACGGCATGCAGCGTGCCTTTGGGGGTGTCAAAATACTTCTTGAGGTGCCTGACCTCGATCATCGGCGTGCTCATGCGCGGGCCTCCTTCTTTTTGCCTTCGGCGGCAATGGCGTCAAGCCGGTTGCAGCGGCACAGGTGGCCGCCGCCCACGTCCGCAAGCGGCAGGTGCGCCTTCTCGCAGGCTTCGCAGGCGTGCGGGCAGCGCGGATGGAAGGCGCAGCCGCGCGGCAGATCGGAGGGATCGGGCGGCAGGCCCTCGATCGGGGAGAGCCGCTCCACATCGCTTGTGAGATCCGGCAGCGAGCCGAACAGGCCGATGGTGTAGGGGAAGAGCGGATTGTCGAAGATCTGCTCCTTGGTGCCGTACTCGACGACCTCGCCGGCGTAGATGACGGCGACGGTGTCGCAGACCTCGGCCACGATGCCCAGGTCGTGCGTGATCATGATCATGGAGGTGCCCAGCTTCTGGCGCAGGTCGCGGATCATGTCGAGCACCTGCGCCTGAATGGTCACATCCAGCGCGGTGGTCGGCTCGTCGGCCAGCAGCAGCGTCGGATTGCAGGCCAGCGCCATGGCGATGACCACGCGCTGCTTCATGCCGCCGGAGAACTGGTGCGGATATTCATAGTAGCGCTCGCCGGGGATGCCGACCATCTCGAGCATCTCCTTGGCCTTCTTCGTGCCCTCAGCCTTGGAGCAGTGCTCGTGCAGGCGCACGACCTCGGCGATCTGCTCGCCGACGCGCATGATGGGGTTGAGTGCGGTCATCGGGTCCTGGAAGATCATGGAGATCTCCTTGCCGCGGATCTTCTGCATCTCCTCCTCGCGCAGGGTGAGCAGGTTTTTGCCCTCAAAGATGATCTCGCCGGAGGGCACCCGGGCCGGCGGCTCGGGCAGGATGCGCAGAATCGCGCGGGCGATGGACGTCTTTCCCGCGCCGGTCTCGCCGACCAGGCCGATGGTGCTCCCGCGCGCAAGATCAAAGGACACATGATTGACCGCGTGGACGACCTCGTCCTCGGAGGTGTACTCCACGGTCAGGTCCCGGACGGACAGCAGCATTTCCTTGTTTTCCATGAGTTTGCCTCCTGCCTCAGTTCTTGAGCTTGGGGTCCATGGCGTCGCGCAGGCCGTCGCCCAGCATGTTGAGCGCCAGAACGACCACCATGATCGCCAGACCGGGGAAGATGCACAGGTGCGGATACTTGGTGATCATCGCCTTGCCCTCGGAGAGCATCGCGCCCCATTCCGGCGTCGGCGGCTGCACGCCCAGGCCGATATAGGACAGGCTGGCCGCCTGCAGGATCGTGTTGCCGATGCCCATCGTCACGGAGACGATGACCGGCGCGATGGAGTTGGGCAGGATGTGGGAGGTGATCACGCGCAGGCGGGAGCAGTTGATCTTCTCCGCCGCCTCGATGTATTCCTGCTTGCGCACGGTGAGAATGGAGCCGCGCAGCAGGCGCACCGTCATCGGGATGCCGCCGATGGACAGGGCGAGGATTGTATTGCCGATGCCCGAGCCGAGCGCGGCCGATATGGCGATGGACAGCAGCATGCCGGGGATGGCCTGCAGGATGTCCAGCAGGCGCATGACCACGTTGTCCACCCAGCCGCCGAAGTAGCCGACCAGCGAGCCCAGGATCACGCCGATGACGGTGGAGACGAGCGTGGACATGAGGCCCAGCCAGAGCGAGGCGCGCGCGCCGTAGAGGATGCGGGAGAAGATGTCACGGCCCATGCCGTCGCAGCCGAACCAGTGCTGGGCGCTGGGCAGCGCATAGCGGTCGGCCTTGCTGGTGGCGGCGTAGTCATAGGGGGTGATCCACGGGGAGAGAAGAGCCACGGCGATGAGCGCGAGCATGACGAAGAGGCCCAGCATCGCCAGCTTGTTCTTGGCGAGGCGGTGCATCACCTGACCGAGCTGTCCCTGCCTGCGGCTGCGAACGCCGGCGTTTGCCTGCCTGGAGCTTGCCTTAACCATGCTGTGCCTCCTTTCCGGCCGCCGCGGCGGCGGGAGCCTTCTTCTTCTTCCTGCGGCCTTCGTACTGCGCCTTGATGCGCGGATCGACGAAGGCGTACACGATGTCCACCAGCAGCATGATGAGGCTGAAGATCAGGCCCAGCACCAGCACGCCGCCCATGACGACGGGGTAGTCGCGGCTGGAGATGGCGTCGGTCATGTAGCGGCCCACGCCGGGGATGGCGAACACGTTCTCGATGATGACGGTGCCGCCGAGCATCATGCCCATGCCGTTGCCGATGATGGTGATGATCGGGATGAGCGCGTTGGGCAGCGCGTGGCGCAGCAGCACGGTGCGCGGAGAGAGGCCCTTGGCCTTCGCCGTGACGATGTAATCGGAGCGGATGACCTCCAGCATGGAGGAGCGCGTATGGCGCGCCTGGGAGGCGATGCCTGCAAACGAGTTGGCGATGCACGGCATGATGAAGGAGAGCAGTCCGTTGTCAACGCCGGAGGTGGGCAGCCAGTTCAGGTTCACCGCGAAGATGAGCACGAGCATCAGCGCCAGCCAGAAGGCCGGGATGCTCACGCCTACCAGCGCCAGCAGCATGCAGATGCGGTCGGCGACGCCGTTGTGGTGCGTCGCGGCGGCGATGCCCAGCGGCGTGCCGACGAAGACCTGCAACGCCATGCACAGCAGCGCGATGACCAGCGTGTAGCGCATGCGCTCCATCAGGCCCTCGAACACGGAGGTGCCGTACTTGTAGGAGACGCCGAGGTCAAACCTGATGAAGGTCTGGTACAGATACCGTCCCAGACGGACGATATAGGGATCGTTGAGGCCAAGCTCCTCGCGCTTGGCAGCCAGCTCCACCGCGGTTGCGCTGGGACCCAGCATGCTCTGAGCCGGATCGCCAGGGCAGATATACATGATGGAGAAAATGAGGATGGCAATGCCGAGCATGACCGGAATCATCCACAGCAAGCGCTTGCCAATATAGCGGATCATGACATTTCTCCCTTTTTGCAGTGTCGAAAATCAGACGGCCTTGGGACGCACGCGGCGATGAAAAGGAAACGGCGCTGCGGCCGAAGGGGGTGGTCGCAGCGCCGCTTTTTCTGGGGGACGACGTCCTGCACGGATGCGGGCGATCAATACTCGCAGGCGCCCGGCAGCACCTGACCGCGGAAGCAGGTCACGGCGCTCTTCACGACGGTGGTGTGCGCGAGGTTGGACACCGGCGCGACCAGGCCGTACTCGTAGCACTGCTCCTTGAGGTACTGATGGAAGGCATCCATGTTCTCCGGGGTGTTCTCGGTCATGGCGGCCTCGAGGAGGGACTGGAGGGTGTCATCGCTGACATAGCCGATGGTCTTGCCATGCGTCTGATCGTTGCGGTCCATGGTCAGCTTCCAGACGTTGGAGAGTAGGGAGGAGGAGCCGCCCTCGTCGAGCATGAGGTTCCACTCGCCGCTGTCGTCGGCGTACTTGTAGGTGTTGAACAGCGCGCTGTCATACGGGACCAGCTCGATGTTGATGCCGAAGTCCATCAGGTCCGCCTGGATGGTGGTGGCGATGCTGGTGTTCACGTCGGTGACGCTGTACATGAGGCGATAGGTGCCGCCGGTGAAGCCGGCCTCGGCGAAGAGGGCCTTGGCAGCGTCGGCGTCATACTCGTAGTAGGGCTCGTCGTTCCAGGCGGCGACATAGTCCGGATACTTGGAGTTGCCGATGGTCTTGGCGTTCATAGCCAGGCCGTCGAAGGCGAAGAGGTTGATGTCATCGGCGTCAATGCCGTAGGCGATGCCCTGGCGCACGCGCTGATCCGGGAAGACGTTGTTGTTGAAGATGAGGTACTTGGTCAGGTTGTCCGGGAAGCGGGTGACGTTGTAGCCCTCGACGTCCATGAAGTCCTTGATGTAGGCGGCGTCGATGGCGGCGGAGATGTCGATCTCCTTCGTCTTGAGAGCGTTGGTCAGCTGCACGGAATCCGGAATGATGGAGAAGGTGATGCTGTTGACGTTGTGCTTCGACGTGGTGCGCACCAGGCTCTCATCGGTCTGCCAGTAGGCGCCGGTGTACTCCATCACGATCTTGGAGCCGGTCTGGTAGCCGGTCACGCGGTAGGGGCTGGTGGTCACCGGATCGACGGCCATCTGGTCCGGGGAGGCCTCATAGGCGGCCTGGGTGACGATCGGGCACTCCATCAGCAGGGAGTACAGGTCGCCGGCGGCCAGCTCCTTGAAGTGGAAGCGGCAGACGTAGTCGCTGAGCACCTCGATGCTCTCGATGGAGGAGAGCTTGGGCAGGTTGCCGATGGACTGCGCGGTCTCGTAGCAGAACTTGATGTCGCTGGCGGTCAGCGGGTTGCCGGCCTGATCGACGATGTAGTCGTAGAGCTCCACGTCGTAGGTGAGGTCATCGACCTGGGTCAGCTCCTTCATCAGGACGCCGGGATAGCTGTCGCCGTCCTTGGTGACGAGGAACTCATAGGTGGTGAACAGGATGCCGATGCGGCCGGCGCTCATGCCCTGGAACGGGCCGATGTTGCCGGGATCGCCGGCGATACCGACGACGACGGATTCACCCTGCTCAGCAGAGGCGGCACTCAGGCACAGGCAGCTCATGAGCAGCGCCAGCGCGAGGACCAAAGACAGGATCTTCTTCATGAAGGTTTCCTCCTTGTTGTTTTTTGAGTCTGATCAGCTCAGGCCCGGTTTCTGATCCCAGTATACAGGCATTCTTTCCCGGAATCAAACCGCATTTGGAAAAGATTTATGCGGTTTGTGCAACAATCCCCGGCGCGCGTTTTGTGCAGGGTGGTGTCCGGCGGAGGGAAAACGGGGCGTACAGCACAGGAGAATGCCGTGTATTCCGTGCAAAGCGCGCACCGCGGGGCAAAAAGAAGGCCGCCGGACGCTGCCCGGCGGCGTGTTGAATCTTATTCCAGCATCTCCCGCGCGCACGCGGCGAGCAGCTCTGCCGCGCCCTTCATGAACGGGGAGTTCTGCGATTCGTAGGTGATCCTGTCGCAGGAGGCGGCGTCGGCCATGTACTTGGCGCCGCCGTTCCAGAGCGTGACCACGCGCACCAGCGGGTCGCCCGCGCCGATCTGCCGGGCGGTGACGCAGCAAAGCTCCGGCTTGACGCCGATGAGCCGCACGTCGCCGATCGCCAGCAGCGTGACGCTCTGCTCGCTCTCGCCGCAGGGCACATAGGGCGGGATGCGCGTGGGATGCAGCCTGTGCAGATCGCGCTCAATCTCCTTGGCGGGGACCGTCACCGTGCGCTGTGCAAAGGCAATGTCGCTGCTGCGCATGGGCGTTGCGCCGCGCAGCGCCGCACGGGCGGCCTGCACCATCTCGCGTGCGAGCGTGCGGCAAAGCGGCACGGCGTCGTCCTGCATGTCCGTGGGGGTCAAGGCACCCTGCGCGTCGCAGGTGAAGCCAACGGCCTTCTGCCGGGGCGCCTGATCGCCCGCCGCGCCGATGAGGAAGAGCACCGGACAGCCGAGCTCGGCTTCCAGCTCCGCGGCCATCAGGCCGGCCAGATCGCCGGAGACGGGCTTGCCGCCCTCGCGCAGCTGGCTGCCGTCGAGCACGGAGGACTGCACGGGATAGTGCACCAGCACCGCGGCGTGCGTGCTGTCGGCGCGGCGCAGGTCGATGACCGTCATCGTGTGATCGACCGGGCCCTCGCCGCAGCAGCCGATCCACCAGCCCGCGGGCGTCTCCACGTCGCGCGCGGAGTTGACGAGGCATTCCTGCGCGCCCACGGAGGGATACACCTCGCAAAGCTGCTGCACGGCCTCCTGCGCGGCCTCGCGCACGGCCCCGGCGACCAGCGCCTGCAGCTGGCGCTTCTTTTCGCGCTCGGCGTCGGTGGTCAGCTTCTCGTCGGGCATGAAGTGCGGCGCGGAGAACGTGTGCGCGGCCAGCACGAAGCAGTGCGCCGCGCCCGTCGCTGCAGCAAGCACGGCGTTCAGGGCGTCGATCTCCTCCGGCGGGATGGAGGTCAGCTCCAGCACGAGCAGGGCGTAGCGCGCCCCGTTTTCAAGCACCAGCACCCGCGCGCAGAGCGGATCGAGCTGGCGGGAAAAGCCCTCCGTCGGGAAAAAGCCCTCGGGGAAGCGAAGAATTCTGGTCGATGCACCGGCTTTCATGGCGTCCTCCTGATCATACGAATTGTTTCTGCCGGTCATTATAGGGCAAATTCTATTGACAATCAAACCGAATCCGCTTATGATTTATGCAAAGAGTGCAATAATCCCCGGATTCCCTTGTATATTCGTCCATTTTGGGGGCATGGCCATGGAGATTGAGTACATCTGTGAGTTTGTCGTCCTGGCGGAGACCTGCAACTACATGGAGGCCGCGGACAGGCTGTTTGTCTCGCAGTCCGCGCTCTCCCGGCACATCAAGGCGCTGGAGGAGGACCTTCAGGTGCAGCTGTTCGACCGCAGCACGCGCAAGGTGTCCCTCTCGCCCTTCGGCAGCCTGTTCCTGCCCTATGCCCGGCAGATCGCCTCCACGCGCTATGCCTATGAGGCGGCCATCGGCAGCGCGCTCAAGGCGGAGCACGGCAACATCCGCATCGGCTCCATCCCCGTGATGAGCCAGTACCGCATCACCGACCTGATCATGCGCTTTCAGCAGGAGAACCCCGGCTTTTCCATGGACATCATCGAGGGGGACACGCTGGAGCTGACGCGCATGCTGCGCTCGGGCCAGTGCGACCTCGCGTTCCTGCGCGAGGGGGAGCGCAGCACGGGCGAGTTCAACATCGTCCACCACGACGCCGACCAGCTGACGGCCTTCCTCCACCGGGATCATCCGTTTTCGGGGCGGCAGTTCATCCGCATCGAGCACCTGCGCAACGAGCCGCTGATGCTGCTGAGCAAGAACACGTTCATGTATTCGCTGTGCATGGAGGCCTGCAGGAGCGCGGGCTTTACGCCCAACGTGGTGCTGACGACGCACCGCGCCAGCAACATGCTCGACCTGGTGCGCAAGAAGATGGGCATCGCGCTGCTGACCAAGCGGCCGACGCTGCCGCTGCTCACCGATGACATCGTGGCCATCGACATCGAGCCGCGCATCATCACCAACATCAACCTGGCGTATCCCAAAAACCAGACGCTCGGCGTCGGTGCGCGCCGCTTCATCGACCTGGTGAACATGAGCGCGACGATGAGCACGGTGTGAGGAGGACGCGATGCAAAAGGGCGCAAACCGGACGGCGCTGCTGCTTTCGGCGGGGCTGTTCCTGCTGGCGGGCGCGCTGCACGAGCTGGACGGCCTGCTGCCCGCTGCGCTGCGGTCCGTCAATTTCATGGGGATGACCGTCATCTATCTGGGGCTGGCGCTGGGCTGGGCCGCGTCCATCGCGCAGCGCATCATGAACCGCGCGGTGCGCCGGCTGCTCATCAGCTGTGCGGCGCTGGCGGCGCTGTGGATCGTGCTGCGCGCCTGCAAGTACCGCTTCTTTGAATCGGAGGCGGTCTGCCTTATGCTGTGGTACCTGTACTATCTGCCGCAGCTGGTCGCGCCGGTGCTGATGCTGCTGGCTGCGCTGCACCTGGGGCGGCCGGAGGGGCAGAGCATCTCCCGGCGCTGGTATCTGCTGCTCGTGCCCGCGGCGGTGCTGTTTTTGGGGATCGTAACCAACAGCCGCCATGAGCTGGCCTTCCGCTTCTTTCCGCCGCAGAGCCGGCTGAACGTCTACGCGCACGGGCCGCTGTACTTCGCCGCCTGCGCGTTCATGCTCGCCATGATGGCGGCGGGTGTGGGCGTGGTCTTTGCGCGCAGCCGCGTGCGCAGCGGACGGCGCTTCATCTGGCTGCCGGGCGTGGTGTTCCTTTCCGGCTTTGCGCTCTGCCTGCTCAGCTTTGCAAACGTGCTCACCGCCTTCAAGGTGCCGGAGATGTTCTGCGCCACGTTCATTGCGACGTGGGAGTGCTGCATCCAGGTGGGGCTTCTGCCCTCCAACGCCAACTACGGCGGCTTTTTTGCCGCGTCCACGATCTGTGCGCAGATCGCCGACGCGCAGGGGAACGCGGTGTACAGCTCCGCCCGGCCGCTCCGGCTCACCGCGGAGCAGCGGCGGCAGGCGCAGGCAGGCGCGGTGATGCTCACGCCGGATGTGCGCCTGAGCGCGCACGCCATCCGCGGCGGCACCGTCTGCTGGACGGAGAACGTCGGCGGGATCAACCGCATCCGCGAGCGCCTGCGGGAGACGGCCGCCATGCTCGCGGAGGAAAACGAGCTGGTGCGCGCGGAGAACGAGGCCGCGGCGCTGCAGGCGCAGGTGGAGGAGCAGAACCGGCTCTACGAGGGCATGCTCGCCGCGGTGCGCCCGCAGCTTGCGCGCATGGACGCGCTGCTTCGCGGCATGACGCCGGAGATGCCGGACTTTTCCCGGCGGATGGCGCAGGTGTGCGTGTACGGCGCGTACGTCAAGCGGCGCTGCAACCTGGCGCTTCTCGCGGAGGCGGAGCCGCGCATGCAGGCGCAGGAGCTGGCGCTGTGCATCCGCGAATCCCTCGGCTGCCTGACGGACGCGGGCGTCTCCTGCACGCTGTGCGCGCAGGGGGAGGCGCAGCTCGCCCCGCAGGCGGTGACGCTCGCCTATGACTTCTTCGAGGCCGCGGTGGAGGCGGCGCTGCCCGGGCTCTCCGCGCTGCTGGTCAACCTGCATGCGGGCGCGGACGGGCTGACGCTCCGCCTGTCGCTCGAGGACGCGCAGCCGCTGCTTGCGGACTGGGCGGCGCAGCGGCGCGCGCCGCTGCATGCATCGCTGACGGCGGAGCGGCAGGACGGCACGCTCTTTGAGACGCTGCGTGTGGAAGGGGCGGGTGAGAACGCATGAGCACGGCCTTCCATGCGCTTTCCGGGAACGCGCAGGGCGCGCTGTGCACGCTGACGCTGCTGCTGCTGTGCGTCGGGCTGTGCGCGGCGGTGAAGGCGGCGCTGTGCCGCGCGCCGGGGACGATCGCCAGGCTGTGCGCGCTGCCCAGTGTGCTCTGCTTTGCGCTGCTGTGCGCGCTGCTCGACGGCATGCATCAGGGCTTTGACGCGCCGGACCTGCTGCCCCTGACGGGGCCGGCGGGGCGCCTGCCGCTCGGAGGCCTTCTGCTGCTTCTGGCGCTGACGGCCGCCGCCTGCGCGCTGTCGCTGCTGCGCCTGCGGGCCTGGCGGCGCGCGCACATCTCCGCGGCCTCGGTCAAGGAGGGCATCGATCAGCTCCCGGCGGGGCTGTGCTTCTATGTGCGCGACGGCCTGCCGCGGCTGGTGAACGTGCGCATGAACGCGCTCAGCGGCGCGCTGACCGGCGGCCCGCTGCTCAACGGCGAGGATTTCTGGCGGCGCGTCGCATCGGGCGATGTGGAGGCGGGCTGTCAGGTGCTCGCATCGGGCGACGCGCCGATCCTGCGCACGCCGGACGGGCGGGTCTGGAGCTTTGCGCGCAGCGCGATCGACGTCGGCGGGGAGCGCGCCGTGCAGATCGTCGCCTCGGACGTGACGCAGGAGCAGGCGATGAACCATCAGCTGCACGAGGAGAATCTGCGCCTGGCGCGGATGAACCGGCGGCTGCGGCGCTACGGCGCGCAGATTCGCGAGCTGACGCGGGAAAAGGAGACGCTTGCGGCCCGGGTGCGCATCCATGACGACTTCGGGCAGGCGCTGCTGGCCGCGCGGCGGCTGGGCGCGCAGCACGGGGACGCGCGGCAGCGCGCGCAGGTGCTCGCGCTCTGGCGCACGAACCTCGCGCTGCTGGAGGGCACGGGCACGGAGCGGCCGGAGACGGCCGGGCTGTCCGCGCTGATCGGGGCGGCGCAGGCCGTCGGCGTCGCGGTGACGGTGGAGGGCGCGCAGCCCGCGCCGGATTCGCCCTGCATGGCGCTGCTGCTGCACGCCGCGCACGAATGCCTGACGAACACCGTGCGCCACGCGGGCGGCTCGGCGCTGCACATCCGGCTCACCCGTGCGGGCGGCCGCCTGACGGCGGTGCTGACCAACGACGGGCGCGCGCCGGACGGCCCGGTGCGCGAGGGCGGCGGGCTCTCGGCGCTGCGGCGGCAGGTGGAGGCGGCGGGCGGAGGCATGCGCATCGAGAGCGCGCCGCGCTTTTCCCTGATCCTGGAACTGGTGGAGGAGGCGTGACATGGGCAAAAAGCGGGTGCTGGTCGTGGAGGACCAGACGATGCCGCGGCAGCTGTTCGAGCTGCTCATCGCCGGGTCGGAGGACTTTACGCTGGCGGCAGCGATCGACAGCGCGGAGCTGGCGGACGTCTACTGCCTGCGCAGCGCGGTCGATCTGGTGCTGATGGACGTGATCACGCGCGGGAGCTGCACGGGGATGGACGCGGCGGCGCGCATCAAGCGGCAGACGCCGGAGGTGAAGGTGATCGTGGTGACGTCGATGCCGGAGTGCTCCTACCTGTCGCGGGCGCGGGCCATCGGCGTGGAGAGCTTCTGGTACAAGGACGCCTCGGAGGAGTCGATCCTGAGCGTGATGCGGCGCACGGCGGCGGGGGAGAGCGTCTATCCGGACGCCGCGCCGGAGCTGTTTCTGGGGCTGGCGAGCAGCCGGGAGCTGACCGGGCGCGAACTGGAGGTGCTGCGGGAGATGACCGGCGGCTACACGAACACGGAGATCGGCGAGCGGCTGCACATGTCCGTGGGCACGGTCAAGGCGCACATCCTGAGCATGCTGGAGAAGACCGGCCTGCGCAACCGCACGGAGCTGGCCGTGCGCGCAAGGGAGAGCGGGCTGGTGATTCTGGAGGAGGAATGATACTGCTTTGCGTCTAAATGCTTTATGCAGCGCGAAGCGAAGCGGGGTCAAGGGGCACTGCCCCTTGCGGGGTTCAGGGGCGGTGCCCCTGAGCAGGTTTGGGCGGCAGCCCAAAAATCCCAGAGAAAACGCAGTCTCAGAGCAGGCTGCGTAGCAGCCTACGATTGAGACGGGTGCTATTCGTGAAGCAGGAATTTAGACGAGAATGAGTATGAGGCTCCCGGGGAACCCTGGGGGTTCAGACCTGAACGGAAACTGCATACGCTCCGGCGGCGGAGCTTCCCCCAAACGGAGGAGGCTCTTTTTTTGTTCCGGAAAAAACTGGCCATCCGGCCGATGTGCCGGTTCCCGTTCCGCGCTATACTGAATTCCAGAGATCATGGAGGAGGTGTGCGGCGTGAGAAACGTCGTCATCAGCGTGGGCAACGCCCTGCTGAGCGAGGCGATCGCCGGGGCGCTGCGGCGCAGCGGACAGTTCCGCTGTCAGCGCGTGCCGCCGGAGCGTGCGCGGGAAATCCCCGGCCTGTGCCGGGACTGCCGCTGCGGCGTGCTGCTCATGGACGTCAGCCGCCTGCCCGGCGCGACGCTCCCCGAACGGCTTGATGAGGGCGACGCGGCGCGCGCACTCGTGCCGGACTGCCGCGTTGTGCTGCTGTGCGACGAGGTGGCCGACCCGGAGCTGGCGCAGCGGGTCATGCAGGCGCGGCAGCTGGGCCGCATCGACGGCTTTCTCTACGCCTCTGTGACGGAGGCCTACCTGACCGCCGCGCTTGAGGCGCTGTAGATCGGCCTGACGGAAACATACGGATCAAGGGAGGAACAAGACATGAAAAAGACCATCATGCTGCTGACGGTTCTGTGTCTGCTGGCGCTCGCACTGCCCGCACCGGCGGAGGAGGGCGTATGGAGCTACGATGCCTACAACCTGTATGCGAAGCTCGACGGCACGCTCAGCGGCGATGTCGTCGTGCCCGACGAGGTGGACGGCTGCCTGGTGAACGCCATCGGCAGCGGCGAGCTGCAAAACCAGCACGACGTCACCAGCCTCACGTTCCCTGACACGCTGCGCGCGCTGCAGCAGGGCGTCGTCAGCTTTATGGACGCTCTGACGGACGTGACGCTGCCCGAAGGCTTGCAGGTCATTGGCGCGAGCAACTTCAACTGCTGCAGGTCGCTTGAAAGCGTCACGGTGCCCGCGTCCGTGCGCTATGTCAGCGGCTCGTTCAGCTCCTGCGAGAGCCTGCGCGAGGTGCGCTTCCTGGGCGAGTGCCCGGTGTTTGACCAGCCGGACTGGCTGTTTGACTGGCTGCCGGACGACTGCGTGATCGTCGTGCCGGACGACCAGATGGATGCCTACGCGGCGGCGCTCGCGGACGCGAACGGCGCGGCAAGCCGCCTGCGCGCGAGCGGGCAAAACGCCGTCGTCGTGGAGGACACCATCGAGGAGAGTGACTTCGAGATCGACGCGGAGACGGGCGAAATCACCAGCTATATCGGCATGGACGCATGGCTCGTCATCCCGGAGAGCATCGGCGGCGTGCCGGTGCGCGCCATCGGCGAGGAAGCGATGCGCAACGATTATTCGATCTACGGCCTGATTCTGCCGGAAGGGCTTGAAACGATCGGTGCGCAGGCGTTCCGTCAGGCGTGCAACATCGAGTACATCGTGTTTCCCTCCACGCTGCGCATCATCGGCGCGGAGGCGTTCCACAACGTTGCCGGCAGCCTGATCGTGTGGAACGAGGGCCTTGAGGAGATCGGCGACCGCGCGTTCGTGTACAATCGCCACAACGACGCGCTGGAGCTGCCGGAGTCCCTGCGCGTCATCGGCGAGAGCGCGTTTGAAAACGCGTGGTGCTCGGAGCTGTACCTCGGCAAAAACGTGGAGCGCATCGGCTCCCGCGCCTTTGCGGGCACCAGCCTGAACTATCTGGTGTTCGACCTCTACGCGCCCGTCGACATCGCGCCGGATGCCTTTGCGGACACGTGTGTCGAGGACCTCGACCTGCCGTGGGACTGCTCGTTTGAAGTCCGCGACGCCTATGCCGCGCTGCTGGCGGAGCAGTGCCCGGACTGCACGGTCTGGATCAGCAACCCGGAGGATGCCGGCGTGGCGGAGTACCCGGTCAACGAGCCGTCCGTGACGCGCATTGAGAACGGCGTGTGGACGGTCTACACCGGCGACGCGCCCGACCTGACCGTCTGGACGGGCTACGACGACATCAACGTCACCGCGCTGGGCGACGGCGTGTTCAAGGGCAACCGGACGATCCGCTCCTTCTACCCGCATCACTGCGGCTGGTTCACGACGATCGGCAACGAGGCGTTCGCGGACAGCAGCGTCGAATATGTGGAGCTGTTCGGCTCCATCACAACGATCGGCGACGGCGCGTTCGCGGGCTGCACGAACCTCACGGAGCTTGCGCTCCCGGCGTCGCTTGAAACCATCGGCGAGGGCGCGTTCGCGGGCTGCACGGGCATCACGGAGATCACGCTTCCGGCGTCGCTCGTGAGCATCGGGGCAGGCGCGTTTGACGGCTGCACGAATCTTTCCAAAGTGACCCTGCTGTGCGATGCCTCTGCACTGCCGGAGGACGCGACGACGCTGCTGGCGGGCGTGGGCGAGGTTTACGCCGCGGCGGACGCGACGGGCGAGCAGGTTGCCGCGCTGAGCGCGAAGCTCGGGCGCGCCTGGAACGACCCGCTGCCGCGCGTGGGCGAGACGCCCGCGACGGTTGCCGTCATGCCCTTTGCGGAGACGGACGGCGACGACTTCTGGTATGACGAGGACTATGCGCGGCTGGATGCCTATCAGGGCTACGAGCTGAACCTCGTGCTCCCGCGCAAAATCGACGGCGTGGCGCTGACGATGGTCGGCGGCAACGCGTTGACCCGCGCCAGCTATGGCGACAACTTCGACGTGGAGCTGCCCGTGCGCTCGCTGGTCATCCCGGAGACGTACACGGAGCTTTCGGCATACGCCTTCCAGAACTGCGAGACGCTGGAGACAGTCGTCTGCTACGCGCCGCTCGATGTGGTGCCCGAGGGCCTGTTCTCCGGCTGCACGAGCCTGCGCGAGGTCGTGTTCGTGAACGGCGTGCGCAGCCTCGACCGCTATGTGTTCGACGGCTGCGAGAGCCTCACGACGGTCTATCTGGGCGCGTACACGCAGGAGATCAGCGAGTACGCCTTCCTGAACATGGACGGCACGGAGGCCTTCGCGCAGGCGGCGTGCCTGACCAACCCGGCGCAGCTGCCGGACGTCTCCGCGCTGCTTGCGGCGGTCCGCAGCACCCCGATGCCCACGCCCGAGCCGACCGCCACGCCCGCGCCTGCGATGCCCGTCGGCGAGGCCGGCGCGCCGTTTGTGGGCAGCTGGTACTGCACGGAGATGGAGCTCGAGGGCACGCCGCTCGATCCTGTGGCGCTGGGACTCGACTTCCTGATGACGCTGAACGCGGACGGCACCGCCGAGCTGACGATGTCGGGCGAGCAGGAGCTTGGCACATGGAATGTGCAGGACGGCGTGGCCTTTGTGGAGGGCACGGCGATCACGCTCGGCGAGGACGGCACGCTCTGCATGGATGACGGCGAGTCGAAGATGATCTTCACCTCCGCCGAGAGCTATACGCCCAGCGCCCCGGAGCCCGCCGGTGCGGAGCTTGAGACGGTCTATGCGTCCTTTGAGGACTTCGTGGGCACGTGGACGGCGACCGTGATGGAGACCGAGGGCATGCGCCTGAACGTCGCCGATCTTGGATTTGAAATGACGCTGACGCTGGGCGAGGACGGCACGGCAACGCTGTTCTCGTTCGGCGAGGAGGACACGTCCACGTGGACGTATGTGGACGGCGCGTGCGACCTTGACGGCACGCTCATGGTGATGACGGCGGAAGGTGAGCTGTGCATGGACGACGAGGGCGACAGGGTCTACTTCGTGCGCGGCGAGGCGGGCGAGGCTCCGGCCTCCCCGAATCTCCCGGATGGCCCGCAGACCGTGGGCGACGGGCTGCTTGACTATGTGGGCACCTGGCACGCGGTGTATCTGTCCACCGGCGGGCTGACGGGCGATCCGCGCACGCTGGGCCTGCGCATCACGCTGACGCTCGACGCGGACGGCACCGGTGCGCTCGACTATGCCGGTGCCACGCCGCAGGTCTGGTATCAGGATGAGGAGACGGGCAACGTGTACGTCGGCGAGAGCGCCGACGGCGTGGGAATGGTGCTCACGCTGCTGAACGGCGGCTTCATGCAGTACGGCACGCAGCTGGGTGGCTACATGATGTTCAGCCGGGACGAGGACGCGGACTGGGCGCCGGAGGAAAGCGCCTCTGCACCGGACGTTGCGGCTCCCGTTCCTGAGCCTGCGGCCCCGGCTGCGCCGGTCACTGTAGACGGCGCGTATCTGGAGCGAAAGTTCATCGCGCGCACGGCGGAGGTCAGCGGCTACACGATGCCGGCTGCGAACCTGGGCGGCGAGTATGCGGTCACGCTGCACGCGGACGGCACGGCGGACTTCGTGATGGTGAACGTGCCGGTTCCGGCCCTCAGGTGGAGCGATAACGGGGACGGCACGCTCACGCTGGACTACTACGGCACCCCGATGCTGCTCACGCCGACGCAGGAGGGCATGGACCTTGACTATATGGGCTCCATGCTGCTGCACATGACGGCGGATTGATGCGGGGGAATCTGCGGTTTCCGGAGATAATCCGGCGACAAGCACAAGGAAGAAGGGTCAGGGGCATTGCCCCTGACCCTTCTGCTATGTCTAATACTATTCTCAAATAAAGCCGAGCTGTTCGAAAACCGACCGTCAGGTAACGCTTCGCTCCCTGACTACTTTTTTCTGAATCGCTTCGCGATATGGGAACGTTGGGGGATTTCATCCCCCAACCCCCCAGCCTGGGGATCAGTCCCCAGACCCCTTCTTCGCTTCGCGCTTAGGAAAGCAATTCGGAATGAAATCAGTATCAGATCTCCGCCGCGGTGGCCATCTCGGCCGGGACGGTGATCTGCGTGACCCTGCCCGTCGCCGCGCAGGTGATGTTCACCGTGCGCTCGTGCGCCGTCGGGTTCCAGATCGTCACGGCCAGCGTGCCGTCCTCCGCCTGCCAGCCCTTCACGTAGACGTACGGGTTGTCGGCGGTGAAGCCGTCCGTATCCACGAAGCGGCCGCGCAGCAGGTGCTTCTCGTACCGGCGGTAGAGCGCGTTGAGCTCCTTCAAATAGGCCGTGTACGCGGGCAGATCCTTCAGGCTGCCGCAGCAGCGGTAGATCGTCATGTCAAAGCGCAGGCCCAGCAGGAAGCTGTAGCCCGCCATCGCGCGGTAGTGATCCTCGTCCTCGCCGCATTCGCGGTTGGTCGTCAGCAGCTCCGGGAAGGTGTACAGGTACATCTCCGAAAGCCGCCTGTCCTGCCCGGCGCGGGAAAGGTCCTCCGCCGACACCGGGTCGAGTAGCCGCGCGTCCGGCTGGCTGTTCGCGCCGTGGGAGATGTCCATGCTCTGCCCGTAGAGGTCGACGTTGTGCTCCATGAGGATGATCTTGTCCTCGCCGAAGGACTTGACGTACTCGCGCAGGCCGCGGTAGTTGGCTGCCTTGCTCTCGTGGGAGTGGCTGGGCTTTTTGTGCGTGTGCCCCTCGGCGTAGCAGAAGTACGGATACCAGCCGCCGATGTCGTAGAGCACGCCGTCCGCGCCGAGGTCGAGGCACTGCTTCGCGGCCCACTTCATCTTCTCCTGCCACAGCGGCGCGCCGGGGCAGGCCAGCACCATGGGCATCGCCGGATTGCCGATCTTGCGGTAGGTGCCCTCGCCGCAGTATGTCTCGCTGAAGGGGATGTCCTCCCCCCAGATGGACCGGATCGGCACGCTGTCGCCGCCCTCCAGACGGAAGAAGTCGCTGCGGTGATCGACCAGTGCGTAGCTCAGGAACATCAGCACCCGGCCGCCCTTGCTGTGGACGTACTCGATGCCCTCGCGCAGCTTCTGTTCGCCGCCCATGCGCTCATCGACCACATAGTCCGGCCACATGCGCGCAAAGCCGCCCTTCTCCCAGCCCAGCAGGTAGAGCGTGTGGAAGCCCGCGGCCTCCGTCTCGTCGTAGAGGGCGGGGATGTCGCTGTAATCCCAGTTGAGTCCGCCGTGGTGCTGCTTGAGGATGACGCGCAGCCAGCCGGTCATGTCCCGGCACCAGTCCGGGCGCTTCGGGGGCACATAGCCGCCGTCCTTCTCCATGAACGCGCGGTAGATGTGCGAGCCGGCGTGCCAGTCGCCCATGTGCGGGAAGCAGTCGATGGCCTGTCCCTCCCAGCTTTCGCCCGCGGCGAGCATCGGGTAGCGGATGATGCCGAAGCGAAGCACGTTCTGCTTCGTGTCGCGCTCGGCGTGCAGGCACAGCGCCTGGCGCGTGGTGTCCTCCGAGCCGATGTACAATCCCTCGCGCGCGTTGTACCAGTCAAACCACTGCATCGAGGCCCGCTGGCCCTGATACAGCGCGTCCATGTCCGTGTGGAACTGGTCGTGGCGCTCGTACTTGCGGAAGCCCGCGTAGGTGGACAGGTCGCTGTAGGCCGGATCGGGCACGCGGATGCCCAGATCGCGCGGCCAGGCGAGGAAGTCCTCCTCGTGACGGCCGGACAGCGAGCGCACGCCGGAGACGGGCGTGACCTGCAATTCCTGCAGGATGACGGACGGGTCGCGGCTTTCGAGCGCGGCGGTGACGCGCAGGCCCCGCGCCTCCATGGCGATGCGCAGGGTCAGCGTCGCGTCGATGACGCGGCCCTCCTCGCCGATGATGCGGTCATAGCGCAGGGTGATCGCGTCGCCCTCCTGGCGGATTTCGCCCTGCTGATCCTGCTGCCAGGCGGCGCACTCCTGCTGCTCCGTGCCGGGGATGGAGTAGATGAGCTTGAAGATATGCCCGGGCAGCTCCACGGTCTCGTGGCCGGTTGGCACATGGATGAAGGAGGCGCAGCGTCCGGCGTCGTCCAGCGCGTAGTGCAGCACCGGTCCGTTCAGCTCAAACATGATGGATTCCTCTCTTTCCTGATGGCGCTCTGCTTGCCCGGGCGGCATGCCGTATCCGCGGCGCGGGCGCGGTTTCTGTGCTCAGTATAGCATTGCGCGATGGGGGTCACAAGGCGAAAGGCGGCGGATTTTTTCGGGAAAACCTTGGAGCGCACGGCTCGGGAAGGGCTGTGCGCTCCGGAGGTATTCGATTGGCCGTCAGATCATCAGCGTCGCATAGAGATTCACGGGATCGTCGCCAAGCGCCTCGCGCGCGAGCTGCGCGGCGGCGCCGGTGTCGCCCGCGGCGAAATGCGCCATGGCCAGCTGCCAGCGCCGCGCGCCCCGGCGCACGGTCTGCGGGTCCTCCATGTAGGAGAGGAAGAACGGCGTGGTGCCCGCCCAGCCCGGGCAGACGGCGCGGGCGGCGGCCTCCTGCGCGCGTACATGCGCGGCGATGAGCGCCTGCGCCTGCGCATCGCGGCCCAGCGCCCGGCAGGCCATCGCCTGCCAGCAGGGCAGCTCGGGCAGGTTCATGTCGGTGAAGTAGTCCTTCTGAATCGAGAGGATCTCCGTCCAGATGGCGTCGGCCTCGTCCCCGCGGCCCAGCGCCCGCAGGCAGACGGCCTCATAATGGCGGTGCGGCACGAGCAGCACCGCGTTCCACAGGCCCGCGCCCAGGCTCTCCGGCAGCGTCTTGGCGGCGGTGAAGTGCGCAAGCGCGCCCTGCACGTTGCCCGCGGCGAGGGCTTTGCGCCCCAGCGCGTGATGCGCGAACATGTACTGCGCGGCGACGGCGTGCTCGCCGCCCTCGCACGGGGTGAACGGCGCGGCCAGCATCAGCGAGAGCGCCTCCTCGTATCGCCCGCACAGGTTGAGCGCGCGGCAGTGCTCGATGCGCACGTCCTCGCGCGGGCAGTTCTCCGCGGCGAGCAGCTCGGCCACCTCCTGCGGCGGCTGATGCGTGCGCAGCATGACGTGCGCCGTCTCGAAGATGAGCTGCCCGTCGTGCGGATGCAGCGCGAGCGCGCGGCGCAGCAGCGGCAGGGCCTCTTCCCTGCGGCCGAGGTGGCTATAGGAAGCGACGGCCAGGTTGCGCGGGTGCGCGGGGTTCTCCGGGTCGAGCGCGGCGGCCTCCTCCCAGAGCGCGGCGGCTTCGTCGTGGTGGCCGTTCGCGTAGAGCAGGCAGGCCAGCAGACCGCGGGCGTTCGCGTCGCCCGGCGCCTTCGCCACGGCGCTTTGCAGCGCGCGCAGCTCGATCGCCCGGCTGGGGAAGGCGACGCCTGTGCCCAGCCCCGCGGCGGCATGGAGCGCGCCGTCGTCGCCGGTCAGGTACGCGCGCACATACTCCGTCTGCGCGGTCTTCTGCGGCAGGCCACGGAGTAGCTGCGCGGCGAGGGCCGTCTCGCCCATCAGCGAAAGCTCCTCGCAGACGTCCAGCACGGTCTGGCAGGCGTCCGCGCCCAGCCCCGCGTAGAATTCGGGCGAAGCGCCCAGACGCAGCGCGCGGCAGGCCGGGTTCAGGCGGTCGTAGGCCTCCAGGCGGCGCAGCACCCCGTCCTGCGCGGCGGGATCGTCCCCCAGCGCCACGGCCAGCGCGAGGACGGCCGTCTCGTTGCGCGCGTGCTCGGCAAGCGCCTCGCGCGCCAGCTCCGCCATGGCGGGCCGGTCCCCGGCGCGTCCGCGCAGCATCGCCGCGCGGGTGAGCGCGCGGCTGCGGCTGTCCTGCGCCCACGCGGCCTGCATATACCATTCGTACGCCTCGCCGTCCTCGCCCAGCGCCTCATGAATCCGCGCGATGACGTACGGCAGCTGCCCGCTCTCCGGGTGGAAGTTGCGCATCGTGACCTTCTTCCAGGCACGCATCGCATAGCTGAGCGCGGCCTCCGGGCGGAAATGGCGCAGCTCGTCCTCCGCCAGCGCCGTCAGCGCGGGCACGTACTCCGGGTCGCGGCGCACGGCCTCCCGCCAGTAGGCGGCGGGATCGGTCGCGGGGTCGCGGTACTGCTGCGCGTGCACGCCCGCCAGGTACAGCTCCTGCGCCGTGTGCAGCGCGTCGAGCGTCGGGTTGTCGGGCAGGGTGTCGGGCATCGGCCGCACGGCCTGCGCGGCGGGCTTTTCGTAGCGCAGCAGCACGCGGCCGCCGGCGTCGCGCAGCGTGAATGCGCGCAGCTCCCCGTCAAACGGCAGGGCAAAGCCCGCCTCCGGCGAGGCAGAAAAGCGCACCGGCTCCCCGCCGTTGACGCAGAGCGACGCGTTTTCAAGCGGCACGGTCGCCTCGAGGGCGAGACGGCCGCTCTCCGCGGAGAGCACGGCCTCCCGGCAGGCGCACAGCGGCAGGCCGATGCCCCCGACGGGATACCACATCTGGCTGAACTCGCGGCCCTCGTAGGGCATGAGCCAGGCGAAGTCCGGCTGGTTGAGCGAATAGGAGCTGGCCATCAGCTCGGCATAGGGGCCGTCCGTGTCGGTGAGGGCGCGCTCCCAGCTGCGCGAGAGCTGGTTGTATGCCCAGGTGAACATCTTCTTGCCGACGGAGACGGTGTGGTCCGCGACGTGAATGACGCCGCAGCGGCGGCCCTCGTCGTAGCCGCCGAAGAAGTCATACTTCGTCTCGGCGCAGAAGTAGGACGTGGGCTGGTGTGTGTTTTTGTGATAGGAGATGTCGGTTCCCTCGCCCATGCGGATGCCGTTGTACACGCCGGAGGCGACGGGATAGCCCGTTACGTTCTTGCGGTAGTGGAACTGGACGTAGGACACGTCCGGCGGGAAGATCAGCCGGTAGTCCGTGTTGACCGGCACGGCGGCGTTCTCCCACCACAGGAAGGAATGGCGCGCGGGCGTGCGGTTGTAGACGCGCATGCGGGTATCCAGCCGCGCCTCGCCGGGGGCCAGACGCACGCCGACCATGCCCTTCATGCGGTCGAGCGGCTCGTTTTCGCTCATCCAGACGGTCACGGCGCCGCCCTCCTCGCGCTCGATGGACACGTCCACCGGCATGAACGAGCTGGGGCGGTGGTGGCAGGGCCAGTTGAACTCCACGCCGCCGGAGACCCAGCTGCCCAGCAGGCCGATGAGCGCGGGCTTGACGACATGCTGCTTGTAGAAGAAGTCGTAGCCGGTGCGCTTGTCCAGCGCGGCGTAGATGCGTCCGCCCAGCTCGGGCATCAGCTCCACGCGCAGGTATTCGTTTTCCAGCGTGATCACGCGGAACGGGCGATCCCCGCGGTGCGCCCTGTCCACCGTGAGCACGGCCTTGGCGGGATAGGGGTTGCCGCTGGAGCGCTGGTGAATGCGGTTTTCCGCGAACAGGGGCAGCTCCTCGGCGGGCGGAAAGCCGTAGGCGGGCAGCATGCGCAGTTCATCGGTGACGGCGACGGGATTCATGAACAGACCTCCTTGTGCTGAGCAAACGGGCAGAGGGGAAACGGACGGGCCTTCTGCGCCCAGTATAGCATCGGGCGGCGGGGGCGCCAAGGCAAAAGGCGGCGGATTTTTTCCCGGAATCGTTGGCGCGCGGCGGCGGCTTTTCGGGGAGGAAAACGGGCAGAAGCGGGCCGTTTCCGCGGCTGGGCGGCCGGGGGCGGGGCGGACGGAAGGATTTTGCGGCAAAAGCGCCGGAAGGATTGCACAGCCGCCGGAAAATGTGTACAATAGGGGGCGGATCACCGCAGGAAACCGGCATGATGCCGGCTGCATTTGCGACCAAGTGGTGCAAGTTCCGCTGCTTTGCAGTCGAGTCCGGGGCTTTGCAGAGGGACTTACAGAGCAAAGCAGCAGGAAAAACGAGGGAAAAGAGGTGAGGGCGCCGTGCTGATCCCCGTGCTGACGGAGCCGAATTTCCGCAGCTACCTCTGGGCCGCGCAGACGATGGAGGGCGTGGCGCAGGAGGCGGCGCGGCGCAAATACAAGACCGTGACGCTCGACGCGGAGGCCTACAAGACCATCGACTACGACCGCCTCTTCGGCGACGAGCGGCGCATGCTCATCGTCATCGGCACGTCCGTCTCCTGGATGCCGGGCGCGCTGGCGTTCTTCAATTCCCGCAGCATCGAGTCCGTGTTCATCAGCTTCGATCCCTCGGAGACGACGCTGCCCGCCGGCATGGTGCGCATGGACTATGTGGGCGCCATCAGCCATCTGCTCGCCTACCTGAGCAGCTGCGGGCGCAGGCGCATCGCGCTCTACGGCTACAACCCCAACTCCTCGGCGGACAACATCAAGCTGCGTTTTTTCAGCAACTGGTGCAAAAACCGCGGCTACAGCGCGGAGGAGCGCGTCTTCTTCAACTATGCGGACCTGTCCGCCTGCTATGCCCGGATGCGCCCGCGCGTGCGCCAGTTTGACGCGGTCATCTGCGCCAACGACATCGCCGCGGTGTCGCTGCTCAGCCATCTGCGCGCGGACGGCGTGCGCGTGCCGGAGGACCTGTTCGTCACGGCGTTCGGCGATTCGCTCATCGCCGCGCGGGTCGATCCGCCGCTGACCATCGCCACGCTCGATCACCGGGAGCTGGGCCGCCAGGCGGTGCTGCTCTTTTCCCACCTGTGCCGCCAGCCCTCCACGGCGAGCGTCTCCGCGCGCGTGCGCAGCAAGCTCATCGTGCGCGGCTCCACCGCCTGCATGCCGGACATGACCAGCATCACCCTGCCAGAGGACGACGCCGACGCGTTCGAATCCTCCATCAATTTCTACAACGACCCGGAGGCCGAGCGTCTTTTGCGCGCGGAGACGCTGCTCAGCGCCGCGGACGAGCTGGACATGCGCCTGCTTTCGGGGCTGCTGGCCGGCTGCTCGCTGGAAAAGCTCGAGCAGACGCTGTTTCTGACCGCCTCCGCGCTGCAGTACCGCAAGAAACGGCTGATGAACATCGCCCGCTGCGCGCACACCTCCGACCTGCTCGAGTTCCTGCGCTTTTGCCGGGAAAAGGGGATTTTGTAGAGTCTTTTTCGGAAAAAATCCGGAAAAATTGAATCGGGACGGTCAAAAACCCGAAAAGTGTTGGAATAACTGAAAAAAACGGCCTCCGTTCGTGCACTGCGCACGCCGGAGGCTTTTTGAATTGGCTATTGCGGAGATTGTGATTTCTTGCTATAATCAAACCGTGAAAGCTGGCAAGGTGGACAAAGTCCGTTATGGTCGTGTCCGAACTTGCGGCATATATGGGCGAAACGCTCTTCGGGATATGGATGAAACGTCCATGCAAGACTCGAGGTGGACGGATGGAGAGGTGCGGATGACAGGCACTCCCCGGGCCGGACAAAGAACCAGATGTAAAGGGGGATTCGCATTGAACACCGCAGCAACCAGAAAGGAAAGCGTCCTCAACTCCGCCCGCGTGAGAAGACGTGTATGCAACAGGATCTGGCGCAACCGCTATATCTACCTGATGGTCATTCCCGTCCTGATCTACATGCTGCTGCTCAAGTACCTGCCCATGTACTACCTGCGGGCGGCGTTCTACGACTACAAGCTGCTCAAGGGCTTCGAGGGCTCCAAGTACGTCGGCTTCAAGTGGTTTGAGCGCCTGCTCTCCAGCCCGGACCTGTGGCAGTACATCCGCAACACGCTGACGCTGAACCTGCTCTCGCTGGCCATCGTGTTCCCGGCGCCGCTGGTCTTCGCCATCCTGCTCAACGAGGTGCGCAGCAACGGCTACAAGAAGGTCGTGCAGACCGTCTCCTACATGCCGCACTTCGTCTCCACCGTCGTGCTGGTGAGCATGATCAACAACATCTGCTCCCCGTCCATCGGCGTGCTGGCCAAGATCTGGAAGTTCATGGGCCTGACGCCCGTGAACTGGCTGGCCGTGCCGGACTACTTCTACGGCATCAACATCGTCTCCGGCCTGTGGCAGTGCATCGGCTGGAACGCGGTCATCTACATCAGCGCCATCGCCGGCATCGATCAGAGCCTCTACGAGGCGGCGCGCATGGACGGCGCGAACCGCTGGAAGCAGATCCTGCACGTCACCATCCCCGGCATCATGCCCACGTTCATCCTGCTGCTCATCATGCAGATCGGCCAGTTGATGAACTGCGTGTTCGACAAGATCTGGCTGCTGCAGAACACCCTCAACATGCAGGTCTCCGAGATGCTGCCCACCTACGTCTACCGCCTGGGCATGGTCAGCCAGAAGTACGGCCAGGCGACCGCCGGCGGCCTGCTCAACTCGGTCATCAGCGTGACGCTGGTGCTCATCGCCAACTTCGTCTCGCGCAAGGTCTCCGAGACGTCGCTGTTCTGAGGAAAGGAGCGCGAGAACAATGTCTGCTGTCAGAGCCAAGAACAAGAAGCACGATTTCATCCGGCGCTCCACGGGCGAAAAGGTCTTCGACGTGGTCAACGTCCTCATCATGGCGGCGCTGCTGATCTTCTTCCTCTATCCCGTGCTCAACGTCGTGTCCATCTCCCTGTCAAACGAGTACGAGGTGCTCGCCTCGAACGTGACGTTCTATCCCAAGGGCTTCAACGGTCAGGCGTACTCCACGATCTTCCGCGATCCCGACCTGTGGCGCTCCATCGGCAACAGCGCGTTCGTCGCCATCGTCGGCTGCGTGCTCAGCCTGCTGGCCACCTGCATCGCGGCGTATCCGCTGGCCTTCGGCGACTTCTACGGCAAGAAGATCTACACGATGGTCATCATGTTCACCATGTGGTTCAACGCCGGCGTGGTGCCCATGTTCCTGACCATCCGCGCGCTGGGCATCTATGACACGCTCTGGGCGCTGATCCTCAACACGCTGATCTCTGCATATAATGTGGTGATTATCCGCAGCTACTTCAGCTCGATCCCCTTCTCGGTGGTCGAGTCGGCGCGCATCGACGGCGCGAACGATTACCAGATCCTCATCCGGCTGATCATTCCGCTGAGCAAGCCCGTGCTCGCCACGGTGGCGCTGTGGATCATCGTCGGCCACTGGAACGACTACATGACCCCGCTCATCCTCATCTCCTCCAAGAAGAACAAGACGCTCCAGCTCGTGCTCAAGGAGCTGGTGCTCAATGCGGAGACCTCCACCTCCAACCTGGCCTCGGTCAACAGCTCGAACAACACGGGCGTGGCTGCGCTGAGCACGCAGATCCGCAACGGCGTGCTGGTGGTCTCCATGGTGCCGATGATCGTAATCTATCCGTTCCTGCAGAAGTTCTTCGTGTCCGGCGTGATGCTGGGCTCCGTGAAGGGCTGACAAAACCGGTTTTCGCGGGCAAGCCCCGTGAGAATATAAAGAAAAGGAGGCTGTTCCATGAAAAAGTTCCTGTCCCTGGCGCTCGCCCTGGCGATGCTGCTGACCTCTGTGTCCGCGCTTGCAGAAGGCATCGGCGGACTGCCCGACAAGTGGTGGGAGGCGGCTGACCTTCAGCCGAGCGAGACCTTCTATGTCGAGGGTGGCATGACCGTCACCGCGATGGGCGTGCACTTCAACCAGTATCCGACCGAGTTCGACGGCTGCTACTACTTCCCGAGCATCGAGAAGCTGACCGGCATGCACTTTGACATCGACTGGCGTACCGACAGCGACTACGGCACGCAGGTCGCCACCACGCTGGCCAACGGCATCGAGAACCTGCCCGACATGATCCATCCCGGCGGCGGCTACAGCCAGAGCGTGCTGGCCAACGAGGGCGCGATCATCGCGCTGGACGACTACCTCGACCTGATCCCCAACATCGTGGAGGCGGTCGGCGAGGACCGCATGTCCAACTGGCGCGCGGCCGACGGCCACATCTACACCATCCCGACGATCGTGAACGTCCCCGGCTCCCAGACGATGGCCATCCGCAAGGACTGGCTCGACGCGCTCGGCATGGACATGCCCACCACCTGGGAGGAGTGGAAGGCCTACTGGTACGCCGTGCGTGACAACGACATGAACGGCAACGGCGACAAGTCCGACGAGATCCCGCTCGTGCTCGAGATGGGCGCCACCGGCGAGCGCTGCCTGCATCAGCTGCTCAACGCGTTCGGCATCAAGGCCTCCAACGACGCGCAGTTCTGCGTGCTCGACGACGGCACCTACACCCTGGTGTATGAGCATCCGCGCTATCGCGAGTTCCTGACCGAGGTCCAGCAGCTCTACGCTGACGGCATCATCGATCCGGAGTTCGTCACCCGTTATCTGGCCGAGGTCTACCCGACCATGTCCGGCAACCTCGCCGGCAGCGAGTTCATCTGGGCGGAGCAGCAGGCGGTTCACACCGAGACCCTGAACGCCAGCGGCGACGAGGACGCGCTCTACCTGAGCTGCGCGCCGATCACCGGCCCGTACGGCGACCAGTGGATCCAGATGCGTCAGGGCCTGACCCCGAACTGGTGCATCACCGTGAAGGCGGAGCAGGAGGGCAAGGTCGAGAACATCCTGAAGTTCTGGAACTGGCAGTTCTCCGAGGAAGGCCGCAGGCTCTACAACTACGGCCTCGAGGGCTACACCTATGACATCGTGGACGGCGTGGAAGTGCTCCGTTACGACGTCGTGAAGAACGGCTTCAACGACTACCGCACCCTGGGCATGGAGTATGAGCCCTTCGGCGGCGACTGGCAGAACAACGCGTTCATGCAGTGCGTCTTCAGCGGCAAGACCGTGGACGACCTGACCATCCCGCGCAAGAGCTTCTATGACGGCCTGAACGAGAATGGCGTCAACGCGGGCCACTACTATGCGATGCCCCCGACGCTGGAGACCGACGCCTATGTCGAGTACCATGGCGAGCTGATGACCGGCGGCAACGGCGTGTGCACGCTGCGCGACCAGTGCATCGCGGGCCAGCTGACCGTGGACGAGTTCTTCGCCAAGTACGAGGCGCTCAAGGACCGCGGCCTGCAGGACGTCATCGACGAGGGCAACGAGGCGTATCAGCTGATCAAGTAAGGTTGGTCTGTGTCACTTCCGGAATCCCCCTGAGGGGTCCCGCCTTTGGGGCGGGGCCCCTTTTCCGTGCGAAAAATCCCTTCTTCTATTTTCTGCGAAAATTTCGGTAAAATCTCATATGCCCGCGCGTGCGGGAGCCGGTATAATGGAGACAGCAAAATCCCGATCAACCTGCATGGGAGGAAAAGGTATGCAGCGACATCATGTACTCAGCGGCGTCGACCACATCGCGGCGGCGGACAGCCGGCTTTCGGGCAGACGCGTGGGCCTGATGACCAACCCCACGGGCATCGACCATAACCTGCGCAGCACCATCGACATCGTCCGGGAGCGCTACAACCTGACCGCGCTGTTCGCCGTGGAGCACGGCATCCGCGGCAGCGCGCAGGCCGGCGCGAAGGTCGATACCTGCGTGGACCCCGAGACCGGCGTGACCGTATACAGCGCCTTCGGCGCGAACTGCCACTTCAATCAGGAGATGCTGGACACCTTCGACGTGCTGGTCTTCGACATTCAGGACGTCGGCGCGCGGTTTTACACCTATCTCTACTCGCTCTCCTACGCCATGGAGGCGTGCGCGCGCGGCGGCAAGGCCATGGTCGTGCTCGACCGCATCAATCCGCTGGGCGGCCTGCGGCACGGCGGCACGATTCTGGAGCTGTCGCAGTCCTCGTTCGTGGGCGACTACGAGCTGCCCACGCAGTATGCGCTGACCATCGGCGAGTACGCGCGCTACGTGAGGGACTACCTGAAGCTCGACGTGGAGCTGACGGTCGTGCCGCTGACCGGCTGGGAGCGCTGGATGCTGCTCGATGATACGGACCTGCCGTGGGTCGCGCCCAGCCCGAACTGCCAGAACCTCGATGCGGCGCTGTGCTACATCGGCACCTGCATCTTCGAGGGCACGAACGTGAGCGAGGGCCGCGGCACCACGATGCCCTTCCAGGTGATCGGCGCGCCGTTCCTCGACGACGGCGAGCTGGAGCGGCGCATGGCGGAGATCGAGACGCCGGGCATTCACTTCCGGCGCACGAGCTTCTGCCCGACGTTCAGCAAGCACGAGGGGCAGCTGTGCCACGGCGTGCAGATGCACATCGTGGACAGGGAGAAGGCCGACGTGTTCGCCGCGGGCCTGCTGCTGCTGGACACCATCCGCGAGCTGGCGGGCGACAGGTTTGAGTTCATCCGCTGGGAGGGCGACGAGCGCTACTCGATCGACAAGCTGCTGGGCACGAACGCCTACCGCACCGGCCGCATGAGCGCGCGGGAGCTGATCGAGGCGTCGAAGGCGCCGGTCGAGGCGTTTGTCCGCGACACGATGAAGTACAGGCTGTATTAAGATAAGGAGTGCATGAACATGCTGGATCTCAATCGCCGCCCGCGTATGGGCCTGCTGCTGATTTCCCCGGAGCGCTTCGCCAACATCGGCGAGGGCACGGCCCGCGGCTCCTATAAGGAGCGCAAGGAGGCCGAGGCCGCCTGGATGCTCCGTGACACCTCGACCATCGCGGACGTGACGTTCACCGGCATCGTCTGGACCCGCGCCGATGTGCAGCGCGCCATCGACGCGTTCGTGGCCGCCAAGGTCGATTACGTGCTGGCCATCTTCCTCTCCTGGGCGGAGGACTTTGCCTGGATCCGCTTCCTGCGCGACATGCCGGAGTGCCCGGTGCTCTTCTGCCACAGGATGCGCGACAAAATCGAGCTGTCGGACACGCACGATGACGACGAGTTCGCCGAGTACCTCTGCTGCGGCGGCCTGGTCGGCTCGCTGGAGGCCAGCGGCTCCATCAAGCGCTTCGACCGCAAGATGATGGCGACGTTCGCCGGCACCTGGGCGCAGGTCATGGAGCGCGCCGCGCAGTTCGGCAATGCCGCGCGCGCCCGCGCGCTGCTGCGCCAGTCCACGTTCGGCCTGCTCGCCTGCATGAACGAGGTCATGTGGAGCACCTATGTGGACACCTACAAGCTCTTCTCGCAGATCGGCCCGGAGCTGCGCTTCCTCTCCGTCGCGGAGCTGGAGGAAACCACCAACGCCGTCACCGAGGAGGAGGCGCGCCGCACGATGGAGCGCATCGCCTCGCAGTATGAGGTGCTGCCCAACGTGGACAGGGACAAGTTCCTCGCCTCCGTGCGCGCCTCCATGGGCATGGAGCGCCTCGCGGCGAAGTATGACCTCGACCTGCTCGTGCTCAACGACATCGACACCGTGCTCTTCAAGCACATCGGCCTGCGTCCGGGCTTCTGGCCCACCTCCCCGGACGTCAAGACGATGGTTGTGCCCGAGGGCGACATCGGCAGCGGCGTGGCGTTCGCCATCCTGCGCCTGCTCTCCGGCCAGCATGTCAACTACATCGAGCCGTTCCACGTCGACCTGCCCAGTGGCACGTTCGACGCGGGTCACGCCGGCCCGAACGACTACACCGACCCGCGCGGCAAGTGCAAGATCTCCTCGGACGTGCGCTTTGCCAAGACGAAGTGGAAGTATGCCGGCGCGCCGTTCGCCTGGTATGTCTTCCCGGAGGGGAGGAAGACCATGCTGCACTGCTCGCAGCAGACGGGCAGCTTCCAGCTTGTGGCCACGCAGGTGGAGGCGACGCACACCGACCACTTCCTGGCGACGTATTCCCACAGCCACTTCAGGCCCGTGGGCGAGGACTGCACGGCGCTGTTTTCCAAGCTGCTCGCGCAGGGCGTGACGCAGCACTATGCCATCACCGACGGCAACTTCACCGGCGCGGTACGCGATCTGGCGATGATGCTGGGCGTGGAATTCGAGGAGGTTTGAGCGCGTGGAAAGGCTCAGGCAGATCGGCAGCATAAAGCCCGCCAGCGCCGCGGAAATCGGCTGGTCGCGGCTGGGCGTCGGCTTTGAAAAGCTCGACCGCAAGGCGTTTGACCCGGCCGCCGCCTACGATCAGGTGGCGCAGCTGGGCGTGCACTATGTGCGCATCCAGTCCGGCTGGCAGCGCACGGAGCGCGCGGAGGGCGTGTATGACTTCGCGTGGCTCGACGACATCGTGGACAACCTCATCGCGCGCGGGCAGGAGCCGTGGATCGACCTGTGCTACGGCAACGACCTGTACAACGAGCTGGCCCGCCGTTATTACGGCGCTGTCGGCTGCGCGCCCGTCTCCAGCGAGCGCGAAAAGCGCGCCTGGGAGAGCTATGTGTGCGCGCTGGTGGCGCGCTATCGCGGCCGCGTGCAGTGGTTTGAGATCTGGAACGAGGCGGACGGCCAGTGGTGCTGGAAGCACGGGGTCAACGCCGCGGAGTTCGCGGACTTCACCGTAGCCACGGCCAACGCCATCCACCGCGCGAACCCGCAGGCGAAGGTGATCGGTGGCGTGCTCACGCACATCGACCTGCCGTTCTTCAAGGCGATGCTCGACCGGGGCGTCGCGGACGCCGTGGACGCGCTCTCCTTCCACCGCTACAACGCGGACGAGATGAACGCGCTTGCGGAGATCCGCGCGCTGCGCGCCCTCATCAACCGCTACAACCCGCGCGTGCAGATCATTCAGGGCGAGTCGGGCACACAGTCCGATTCCCGCGGCTGCGGCGCGCTGCGCGGCGGCGCATGGACGCCGGAAAAGCAGGCGAAGTACACGCTGCGCCACCGACTGCTTGACCTGGCCTCGGAGGTGGCCTTCACCTCGCACTTCAGTGCGCTCGACATGATCGAGGCGCTCAACGGCACCGTCGGCGACCAGAAGTCCTGGCTCGACTACGGCTACTTCGGCCTGCTGCACGCGGACTTTGACGAAAACGGCATGGCCAGCGGCACCTACTCCCCCAAGCCCGGCTACTACGCCATGCAGCACCTGGCAGCGGTCTTCCGCGGGGACGTCAGGCCCGCCGACCTGCCCGTCATTAGGCGTGTGCGCGACAGCGCGCGGGTGTTCGGCAAGGATGACGCCTCCCCGCGCTTCATCTCGCTGGGGTTTGAAAACGGCGACGGCGCGCAGGCGCTGGCCTACTGGAAGGCCGTCGATCTGATGACCGAGACGTTCGAGGGCACGGTGAGCTTCGAGCTGCCGGGCGAGGACCGCGCCATCCAGCTGGTCGATCTGATGCACGGCGGCATCTACGAATTGCCCGAGAACATGGTCGAGCGGCGGGAGGACGGCGTCACCGGCCTTCTCAACCTGCCGCTGACCGACAGCCCGCTGCTGCTGACCTTTGGCGACTTCATTCGCTGAATACGGAGGATACCATGCTTGTACTGGACGTAGGAGGCACCTATGTCAAATACGCGCTGACGGACGCGGCGGGGAGCCTGCTCCCGGACACCGTGGGGCAGACCCCCTCGGATGCGCAGGGCAGCTATGAGGCGTTCCTCGCCGTGCTCTCGCGCATCATCGCATCGGCGCAGGAACGGCAGGACGTGGGATGCGCCTGCGTCTCCATCCCCGGCCCGTTCGACTTCGAAGCCGGCGTCAGCCGCATGCGCCACAAGTTCCCCGCGCTCTACGGCCAATCGCTGCGCGTGCCGTTCGAGCGCGCGGGCATCGGCGTGTCGTTCCTGCACGACTCCACGGCGTTCATGCTCGGCGAGGCGCGCGACGGCGTGGCGCAGGACATGGCCTCGCCCTGCTGCGTGATGCTGGGCACGGGCCTGGGCTTCGCGTTCATGCGCGGGGGCCGGGTCTGCGTGAACGCGCAGCGCGGTCCGGCGTTCTCCCTGTGGAACATGCCCTATGAGGGCGGCATCGCGGAGGACTACGTCTCCACCCGCGCGATTCAGGGGGCTTACGGCGAGGCGCTGCCCGTGAAGACCATTGCGGACCGCGCCCGGCAGGGCGATGCGCGCGCCGCGCAGGCGTTTGCCGGGGCGGGATTCCACCTTTCCGCGCTGCTGGGCGCGCTCATCCCGCGGCTTGGCTGCGACGGCTTCGTGCTCGGCGGGCAGATCGCCAAGTCGGCGGACCTGTTCGGCCTGCAGCTCGACGTGCCCTGGCGCGTGTCGCAGCACCTTGACGACGCCGCGCTGCGCGGCGCCAGCGCCTATGCCGCGCAGGGGCGCGCCGCCTGTGAGCTGACGCTTGATCCGACAGACTGCAAAGGATAATGCGTATGCGCTTCCTTGTCAATCTCTTCGGCATTCTCGGCATCCTGACCACGGTGGTCATCTATCAGCAGAAGGACAACCAGCGCATGCTGGTCTGGAAGCTGATCAGCGACCTGTGCTGGGTGCTGCACTATCTGGCGCTGGGGGCCAACTCCGTCGCCGTCGTCACCATCGTGGCGATCATGCGCAGCGTCGTGCTGCTGTGCCGCCGCCACCGCTGGGCGCAGAGCCGCGCCTGGCTGGCCGTGTTCATGATCAGCAGCTTCGTGCTCAGCGTCCTCGCCTACAAGGACTGGACGAGCCTGCTGACGATGTTCGGCTCGCAGGCGTGCATCGTCGCCTACTGGATCGGCAGGCCGAAGATCACGCGCGTCGTCTCCATGCCCGTGGCGCTCATGTTCCTGGTGAACGTGACGCTGAACGGCTCGCTTTGGGGCATGCTGTGCGAGTCCTTCCTGCTGGCCAGCGCCGTCGTCGGGTTCATCCGGCACGACATCACACATAAAACCAAAACTGCAGAGGAGTAATTCACCATGAGCTTTATGTTTCATCCCTACCCGTACGTCGATCACGACGCGGTGAACGAGGTTTCCGTTCCCGGCGTTTCCCCGGTGCGCGGCGTCATCGCCGTGGCCAAACGCATCGCCGCGCTGCTCGCGGAGGGCAAAAACGTCGGCATCGACGCGTACCCCGGCGCGGATACCGCCGCGCTGCTCAATGTGCTGCATCAGGTGGGCGCGGGCGTGCGCTATGACGTCGTGGACGCGGAGGCGCTGACCAAGGCCCCGCAGACGCTCACCGAGATGCTGCGCCCCTACCTGCCCGAGGACCGGGACATCGACCCGGTGCTGCTCTACGGCCGCCGCTACCGGGACGGCTATGCGGGATTGCACGACGCGGCGAAGGTTGCCGCGCTGCGTGAGCGGCTGGCGGCGGAGCACGGCCTGCTGGTCATCGGCCGCGGCGCGCTCTGCCCGGAGCTGCGCGACTGCGTCGACGTGCGCGTCTGGATGGACGTCACCCCGCGCACGGCCGCGCTGAACTTCAAGTACGGCCGCGTGCGCAACCTCGGCGCGGGCGAGGACCTGCCCTACAACCTGATGATGCGCCGCAACTACTATGTGGACTTTGAAAACGCCATCGACGTGCGCTGGGAGCTCATCCGCAGCGGCGCGCTCGACCTGTACATCACCGCGGACGAGCCGAAGGACATGCAGATGGTCACCTTTGAGGAGCTCACGGCGATCTTCTCCGCGCTCTGCGCGCGGCCCTTCCGCTGTCGCCCGGTGTATCTGGAGGGCGTGTGGGGCGGCTTCTACGTCCACAAGCTGCGCCATCTGCCGAAGGAGATGCGCAACTGCGCGTGGGTGTTCGACATGATCCCGATGGAGGTTTCCATCGTCGCGAAGATGGACGGCAACGAGTTCGAGGCGCCGTTCTTCACGTTCGTGCAGGCGATGGGCCCGACGCTGCTGGGCCAGCAGGCGTATGAGCAGTTCGGCGGCTACTTCCCGGTGCGCTTCAACTACGACGACACCTATCATTCCAACGGCAACATGTCCGTGCAGTGCCATCCGGACGCGGACTATGTGGTGGGCAATCACGGCGAGCTGGGCCGTCAGGACGAGAGCTACTACGTCTGCGTGACGGCGCAGGGCGCGAAAACGTACCTGGGCTTCAGGGATGAGACGAGCTGCGAGGCGTTCTTCGACGAGGCCCGCCGCGCCGAAAAGACGCATGAGAAGATCGACTACGAGAAGTACATCAACGCGGTGCCCTCCGTGCCGGGCACGCAGGTGATGATCCCGGCGGGAACGGTGCACGCCTCCGGCCGCAATCAGGTCATTCTGGAGATCGGCAGCCTGACGGTCGGCTCCTACACCTACAAGCTCTACGACTATCAGCGCATCGACCCGCAGACCGGCCTGCCGCGCCCGATTCACCTCAAGATGGGCAGCCAGGTCATCCACGGTGAGCGCACGCACGAGTGGGTCGAGCAGAACCTCGTCAACCACGGCGGCGTGGTGCGCTCGGGCACCGACGCGCAGGGCAACCCCTGGGAGGAGCGCATCGTCGGCGAGCACGACCTGCTCTACTTCTCGCTGCGCAACCTCCGCTTCTGGGACCGCATCGAGGACGACACGGACGGCCAGTTCCACGTCCTCGCGCTGGTGGACGGCGAGCGCGTGCGCGTCTCCTCCGTGGAGGACCCGGAGAAGTCGTTCGTGATGAACAGCCTCGACATCGTGGTCATCCCGGCGACGCTGGGGCGCTACACCATCGAGAACCTGGGCATCGGCTCCGTGACGGTGCACAAGACGCAGCTGAAGCGGTAACCGGACTCCTGCCTAATTGCTTTACGCAGCGCGAAGCGAAGAAGGGGGCTGGGGACAATGTCCCCAGGCAGGTCTGGGCGGCAGCCCAGCGCCCCCCTATCGTGAAGCGAGCTCTGGCGGGGAATTTTCTGAAAGCTCATTTGATTTGAAAGGGGAACGCCATGAAACCTGTGCTGAGCGGCATCGACCGCATCGATCTGATGGACAAGGCCCTTTCGGGCAAGCGGCTGGCCGTCGTCACCGGCGGCGCGGCGGTTGACCGGAACCTGCGCCATGTCGCCGACGTGCTCTGCGACCGCTACGACGTACGCCGGCTCTTCAACACGATCTACGGCATCCGCGGCGAGTTCATGTACGGCGAGCGCGTGCCGTCCTATGTGGACGCGCGCACGGGCCTGACCGTGGAGAGCATCTTTAGCCGCGAGCGCATCGCGCCGTCGCCGGAGATGCTTTCGGACGTGGACGCCGTGGTCTTCGACATCCGCGAGGCCGGCACGCGCTTTTTCGAGTACCTGCACTGCCTGGCGGCGATCATGCGCGCCTGCGCGTCGTGCGGCAGGGAGGTCATCGTGCTCGACCGCATCGCCCCGCTGGGCGGCGAGATTGTCGAGGGCACGGTCTGCCCGCCGGACATGCACACCATCGTCGGCGACTTTGAGCTGCCCTCGCGCACGGCGCTGACCATCGGCGAGTTCGCGCGCTATGTGAACGGCGAGTACGGCGTCGGCTGCGCGCTGACGGTGATCCCCGTGGCGGGCTGGTCGCGCAATCTCTACTACGACGAGACGGACGTGCCGTGGCTGCTGCCCTCCCCGAGCCTGAACGGCCTGACGGCGAACCTGCTCTACGCGGGCTACTGCATCTTTGAGGGCGTCTCCTCCGTGAGCGAGGGGCGCGGCACGAGCAAGCCGTTCGAGCTGGTCGGCGCGCCGTGGATCGACGGGGCGGCCCTGCGCGAAAAGATGGACGCGAAGGGGCTGCCGGGCGTGCGCTTTGCGGACGTGTACTTCAAGCCCGTCAGCTCCAAGCACGCGGGGCAAGTCTGCTCCGGCGTGCAGACGCTGATCGCGGACCGGCGGGAATTCCGCCCGTTCCTGACGGCGATGACGCTGCTGGAGACGATCCGGGAGATGTATCCGGAGCAGATCGCCTATGCGGACTGCTCGGCGGGCCACGAGGTTGCGCAGCTGCCCTCCGGGCCGGTGTTCACGCGGTACCTCGACAAGCTGCTGGCGACGGACGACTTCACGGCGGGCGGACTCACCGCGCAGCAGATCGTGGACAAGTACGCGCCCGCTCGCGCGGCCTATGAAAAGAAAAAGGCAAAGTATCACCTGTACGATTGAGAAGGGGAAGATCAAAGCGGAGCGCGCAGCGATGGCTGCGCGCTCCGCGTATGTTACTTCACAGATTCCGTTCCATCATCAGATAGGAGGAGAAGTCGTTGGGCACTTCCTCACCGGTCAGCACAAAGCCGTTTTTCGTCCAGAAGGCGCGGCTCTGCGGGTTGTCCCGGTCGATGCCCAGGCGGACGCAGGCAAACCCCGCATCCCGCAGGCAGGCCATGCACCCACCGATGATCGCCGAGCCCTCGCCCCTGCCCTGATGCCGGGCGTCCATCATGAAAAAGCCCAGCATCGCGGTGTCCTCGCGCGGATAGTCCTCCACGAGATCCAGCACGGCGACGAGCTCCCCGCCCGACCAGAAGCCGACGTAATGCTTGTTCGCAACCGTCCGGCCCGGCGGCAGCGCGTCCATGTCGTCGTAGATGCTTTGCAGCGTCACAAACGGCGGATGATAGCGGTAAAAGAGTGGGTTGCCCTCGCACAGGGCGAGAACGGCCGGCGCATCCGGGCGCAGAAGCGGGCGGACGGCGTAGCGCGAGGACAGGGCGCAGACGTCGAGGGCGGTGTGCATGGAAACAGGCTCCTTTCGGGGATGGGCGTGCTCAGGGCGCAGACAGGCGGGAAAGCTGCGTCAGTCCGCCTCCCGCAGCGCGATGACGGCCGTCTCGTCCTGCGGCAGCGGAACCTCCGCCCAGGTGACGCCGTCCATCTCGCTCAGCAGGCAGGGATACGGCATGGGCGTGGGCCACTGCTGGGTCATGGCCTCACAGCGCGGCTTTCCCCTGCCGTCCCAGCGCGCGAGCACGGCGCCGTGCAGCCCCTTCTCGCCGGCGCAGGCCAGCAGCAGGCCGTCCTCAAGCGCGAAGCGCCGCACCTGGCAGCCCTTCGGGATGTCCTTGAGGCCGACGGTGTCGGTGAAGCGGCCCTGCCCGTAGCGCTCCAGCCACGCGCGCCGCAGCGCGAGGATGCCCGTCAGCCGCGCCATCGCCTCGTCGTCGCCGCGCCAGCAGTTGTCCTCCTCGAGGTCGTAGCACCACAGGTACGCGCCCATGGTGAACGCGTTGTGCAGCAGCTCCGTGGAGTGGCGGGCGATGTGCTCCGGACGCATCGCCGAGCGGCGGCGCGGGTTCATCATGTCCATGAGGATCTGGTCGGGAAAGGTGTACTTGTAGACCTCCGGCATGCGGCCGCGGAACGGGCAGTGCAGCTCGGAGACGAGCTGGCCGCTGGCGCGCGGGCCGAAGGCATCGTTGCAGCCCTCGTAGAGCAGCGCCAGGCCCTCCGGGGCGTAGTCCGGCTCCAGCTGGTCGAGCAGGCGCTCATAGCCTTGGTTCCAGGCGCAGGGATTGCCCGTGTGCTCGTGCTCCGGGTGATAGCACTTGACCGACGTGCTCATGGCGAACTGGTCGAGGTACATGCTGTCTGCGCCGATGTCGTGGGTGAGATAGCGCACGGTGTCCGCCAGGAAGTCCCGCCAACGCCTGTCGCCGATGCACATGGAGGCGAAGGACAGGTCGTCCGCGCCGTACTTCTCAATCCACAGCTTGCCATCCCGCTGCATGACCGCGCCCTCGGCAATGCACTGCTGCTGGTCGGCGAAGCCTGTGTTGCACAGGCGGGCGTTGATGTAGAAGCTGACGTGCCCACCCATGCGCCGGCACGCCGCGATCGCGTCGCGCAGCTCCTGCTCGGTGCCCAGATTCGGGTTGGGCGTGTAGTGCGGGAAACCGAAGTCAAAGCCGTCCATGTTCCAGCCGGAGAGCAGCAGGTGATTGATGCCCATTTCCTGCGCCTTTTTCATCAGCTCCGGGATGTCGGCATAGCGGTGGACGATGCCGCCGCCCTGATACTGGAAGTCGTAGTGGGCCATGAGGCCGGGACTCATCTCGAACCACGCCGGGCGGGCATGGGATGGGCGGTGAAGCGACGCAAACCACGCGCGGTAGTCGTCGGCGGCCCAGTGCCAGTCGCCCTCGTGGAAGGCGAGCACACAGGGGGCGCTCGTCCAGGTGCCCTCGCCCAGCGCAGGCCGGTGCAGGATCGCCAGCCCGCAGCCCGGGTCGCCGCGGCCGAAGGACTCCATGCGCAGTGACTTCATCGCCATCGTCTCGTCGCGGCAGGCGATGTACAGGCCCGTGCCCTCGGCGGGATCGTACAGGTCCATCCACATCATCGAGGCCTCGCCGGAGTAGTTGAGGCGGCGGACGTACGCGCCGCGCTCGTCCCGCGTGCCGGTCTCCTGCCCGACGTTGTAGCAGTAGATGTACTCCTGCCACTTCCAGTGAATCAGCTCCGGTGCGGAGGCCAGCTGCTCGGTCGGGTTATCGACGCGGCATCCGGCGAAGTGCGGATAGACGAGCACGTCGTCCTGCCAGAATTCGCCCAGCCATGCGCCGTCGATGGCGGGGAAGGCGACGTCGTCCACCTCGCAGCCGGTGCGGTTGTCGAGCGTCAGCGTCCAGAGGGTGCGGCAGTCGCCCTCCGGCAGGGCGACGGTGACCTCCGCGCTGAGCGCGAGCGGCTCCCCGTCCGCGACGAGCGCGGGATAGCGCAGGGTGACGCTGGCCTCGCGCGCCTCCTGCCGGACGGTGATGGCGGGGCGGAGCTCCGGATGCAGCCGGATGTCGGCGTAGCGCGGCGCATGGAAGCGCCGGGGCGCGCCGTCGCAAAGCAGCATGCCGTCCAGCGGGGAATGGGCGCGCGTGGCGTAGTTCTTGAGCAGGTTGTCGGCGGTGCTCTCGCGCACGAAGGCGAGCAGCTCGCCGCTCAGGGCGTCAAAGTCGAGGGTGACCACGCCGTTGGTGGCGTGCAGCCGGGAGGTATACATGGCGATGCTCCTTTGCGCGGGCGGTCAGAGGGATTTACCCATGAGCGCGAAGCGCCGCACGACGTCAAAGCCTGCGCGCTTGTAGATGCGCTGGGCGTGGTTGCTGTCGCCGGTGAAGAGCGTGCTGAACGCGGCGCCCTCGGCGACGAACTCCTGCATCAGCAGGTTGAAGAGCACGGAGGCGATGCCGCGGCGCTCAAACTCCGGATCGGTCATGATGCCGCAGAACCAGCCGCGTCCGCTGTCCTGCTTGTCAACGGGGCCGGTGAAGGCGACGATGCGCTCGCCGCTGGTGGCCACGAGCATGGGCCGCGGCCCGGCGGGCACCTTGGTGCCGTTGGGGATGAAGCGCACATCGGTATTGGGGCGGTTTTCCTTCCAGCAGGCCAGCTCCGAGCGGATGACGGCGCGCCAGTATTCGCTGCCGACGTGGTCGCACATCAGGTCGTAGTCATAGCCGAGGCTGGGGTCATAGCGCCCGGTGTAGATGCCCTGCGAGAGCAACTCGGCCTGCTTTTCTTTGAGGCCCTCCCACGGGGTGTATTCGGCGAGGTTCAGGTACATGGCGATTTCGCGGACGCGCTCACCAAAGCCGAGGGCCTGCAGGAAGCCATAGCCGGGGCATTCGGTATCGACGCCGGGGGTGTTGTTGTGGTCATGGCCGGGCGTGCCGGGGATGCGCCAGTCGAGGTTGACGGGGTTGTCGTTGGAGACGGCGACGGTGCGCTTGCCGTGCGCGGCGAACCGGGCGCAGAGGGCGTCCACGAGCGCGCGGCCCGTGCCGCGGCCGCGGCGGTCCCGGCGCACGAAGAAGCAGGTGATATAGCCGGGGGAGTTTTCGTTCGTCTCGCGGTCGAGGAAGACCTTTTTGGCGATGCCGTTGATGAAGCCGACGACCTCGCCGTCCTCCTCGGCGACCAGCGAGAATTCCGGGTCATAGTTGGGGTCGAGCTCGAACTTCTGATGGAAGTAGGCGGGGGTGATGTCGGCGTAGACGACCTCGCCGTCGCGGACGCTGGCGTTCCACAGGAAGACGGCGGCGGGGATGTCGCGGGGCTCCAGGGTGCGGATATTCATAGGGGCATACCTCCTTGACGCGGTGATACTATTCTCACATAAAGACGAGCTATGGGCGCGAAGCGAGAAAGGGGTCCGGGGACCCCGGGAAACTCGCATAGTCGTGCCGTGAACGGCACTCCTTGCGATTTCCGACGCTCCGCCTGCCTTCATCCGCCACTGGCGGCGGCAGGCTTCGGTCCCAGGCTAGGGGGTTGGGGGATGAAATCCCCCAACGTATCCATTAACGCGAAGCGATCCAAGAAAAGTAGTCAGGGAGCGAAGCGTTACCTGACGGGGAGTTTTCTGAAGGTTCGAATTGAGTGAGAATAGTATGAAGGGTGACAAAATACTAATTATATTGTAGCCGATGCGCGTATGGAGTGGAAGAGGAAAAGTTCTTGGAAAAAGTCACAGTATTTTTAAGGGAATCTTTGAGCAGAAGAGACGAAAACGGGCAAAGCGGGCCGTGCCCACCCCCCACTTCCGAACAGCTTGGTCAAGTACTGTCTCCCGGTGCTCGCCGTACGACGCTTTGACGCAATTCCCTATATGGCATGAAAAGGCCGCCGCGAAGTGCATGCTTCGCGGCGGCCTGTGTGTTCAGCGGATGGAGCGGGGGTCTGCGGGGAGTCCCCGTCAGGTCCCGCTTCGCTCCCTGACTGCTTTCTTTTTGGATCGCTTCGCGATAGGGGGGACGTTGGGGGATTTCATCCCCCAAACCCCTAGCCTGGGGACCAGTCCCCAGACCCCCTTCCTCGCTTCGCGCGGTTTTAAGCCATTTCTACGCTGCCCACGCCGACGCTCTTCCCGCTGGCCTTGTCAAAGAGCACGAGCCGGCTGCCGGTCATCGACAGGCGCACCGGCGTATCCACCGGGTAATCGACGCTGCCAAACACCACGCTGGTGAGCATCGCGCCGCCGCAGGCCACCCGCAGCGTCGTCTCCATGCCCGTGGGCAGCGTCGAGTAGACGCGCCCCTCGATCGGCCCGTCGTCCGTCAGCGGCAGGAACTCCGGCCGCACGCCGAGCACCGCCTCCTGAGAAAGACCCGTCACCGGCGCCTGCGCGCTGAAGACCGCGCGCTTGCCCAGCACGTCGAGCGTCACCACGCAGCTGTCCGCGCTCACCACCCTCGCCGGGATGAAGTTCATCGTCGGGTTGCCCACGAACTCCGCCACGAACAGGTTCGCCGGGGCGTTGTAGATCGTCAGCGGCGGAGCGTACTGCTGCAGAAGGCCCGTGTTCATCAGGCAGACCTGCGTGGAAAGCGTCATCGCCTCGAGCTGGTCGTGCGTGACGTAGACGAACGTGGAGTTGGTGTCCGAATGCAGGCGCTTGAGCTCTGCGCGCATCTCCTGACGCAGCTTCGCGTCGAGGTTGGAGAGCGGCTCGTCCATGAAGAGCACCTTCGGGCTGGGCGCCAGCGTGCGCGCGATGGCCACGCGCTGCTGCTGGCCGCCGGAAAGCTCCGAGGGGTATCGCTTCTCAAACTGCTCGATCTTCAGCAGCGCGAGCAGCTCATCCACGCGCTTTCGGATCTTCGCCTTGTCCCACTTGAGCATCTCCAGGCCGAAGGCGATGTTCTCATACACCGTCATGTGCGGCCAGAGCGCGTAGTTCTGGAACAGGAAGCCGATGTCGCGCTTGTTCGGCGGGACGTTCACGCCCTTCTTCGAGTCGAAGACCGGCTTGCCGTCGATCAGAATCCGGCCGCTGGTCGGCGTCTCCAGACCCGCGATCATGCGCAGCGTGGTCGTCTTGCCGCAGCCGGAGGGGCCCAGCAGCGTCACAAAGCCGCGGTCGGCGATGTGCAGGCAGAGATTGTCCACCGCCACGAACTTTTCAAATTTCTTCGTCACATTTTCCAGGATGATTTCCGGCATGGTGTCAGCCTCCGATTCCTTTGTCGAACGATGCGCCCGTCAGCTTGTTGGTGATGGCGTTGATGAGCATGATGATCAGGATGATCAGCAGCGTGACCGCGCTGCCGTACTGGGCATAGCCCGTCTCGTTGAAGGAGAAGAGCATCGTGGTCAGCAGGTAGCGGGCGTAGGGCACCAGCAGCGTGAAGAGCGCCACCTCGCGCATCACGGAGATGACCGGCAGCAGGTAGCCCGAGAGGATGCTGCTCTTCTGGATGGGGAAGAGGATACGCGTCATGCGCTTGCGCCAGGGCACGCCGAAGATGATGGCGGCCTCCTCGATCTCCGGGGCGATTTGCAGCATGCTGTTGACGCCCGAGCGCGAGGCGAACGGCAGGAACTTGACCGAGGCCACGATGACCAGAAGGCCGAAGGTGCCGTAGAGGAACTTGAACTGATCGCCCGTGGCCACGGCGAGGTAGATCGTGCCGAAGGCCATCGCGGGCATGAGGTACGGGAAGAACGCGAGGCTCTCCACGAGGCGGGCCAGCTTCGAGCCGCGGCGGCGCACGCAGGCATAGCCGATGAGCATGCCGCTGGTGCCCACAATGAGCGCCACCGTCAGCGCCAGCAGCACCTGACGGCCGAGCGCGTTCCACATCGTCGTGTTGAGCAGGATGCCCGCGATCATGCCCGTCTCATAGGCGGAGTCCTCCGTGCCGATCCAGAAGTGGAGCGTCATGTTGGAGAGGCTGTAATTGCCCGGCTGGCGGATGACGCTCTCCAGCGCGAAGCTGATCAGCGGCATGATCGCCACGAACAGGATGAACACGATCAGCACGATGGTGATGGGCCAGTTGGCGCGCCCGAGCTTCACCAGCGAGACCTGGCCGCTCTTGCCCGTCACGGTGGTGAAGGACTTGCGCTTGCCGGTGAACCACTGGTTGATACCCAGGATGATGCAGCCCAGCAGGATGGAGATGAACGCGATGATGTAGCCCTGCCCCTGATAGCCCGCCTGAATGAGCGCGCGCATCTTGGTGGAGAGGGTGTAGCACTTGACCGCCGAGCCCAGGAACACCGGCACGGTGTAGGAGCTGAAGCCGGAGGAGAAGATCAGCAGGAAGGTCGAGAGGATGGCCGGCATGACGATGGGGATCGTCACGCGGCGGATGATCGTGGCGCGGTTGGCCTTGAGGATGGTGGCGCTCTCCTCGAGCGTGGCGTCCATGTTTTTGAGGATGCCGCCGATGAGCAGATACGCGAACGGCGAGTAGTGCAGGCCGATGACCACGACCATCGGGAACAGGCCGTAGACGAACCACTCCGGCATGCAGATGCCGAAGATGGACTCCACCATGCCGATGTTGCCGCCGCCGACCCTGCTGTTCTGGAACATGTTGGTCCAGAAGAGGGCGAGCGTCCAGGCGGGCATCATGTAGGGGAAGACGAACACGGAGGAGATGAACTTCTTGCATTTGAGGTCCGAGCGCGTCACAAACCAGGCGACGGTGCCGCCGATGGCGATGCCGAGCAGGCCCGCGCCGAAGGCGACGATGAACGAGTTGCGCAGCGGGTCCCAGAAATTGACGCGGCTCCACTCATTGCCCTTGAAGAGGTTCTGAAAGTGGATGAGGGTCCAGGAGCCGGTGGGCAGGCGCGTGATTTTTTTCTCGGTGCCCAGGTGGATGGTGAACATGTTGCTGAGCATGGTGACCATCGGGAAGAGGGAGAGCACGACGAGCACGCAGAGGAAGAAGACGAGCAGCAGGTTAGCGGGCTTGCACACGAAGGCGCGCAGCCGGTAGACGAGCGGCTCGCGGGTGAGGTCATCGGGATGATTGCGTTTCATAGATTCCCGCCTTTGACTTTGGAAGTGGGGTTAAAGAATTGCAAAACTGCTTCAAGCAGCGCGAAGCGAAGAAGGGTCCAGGGACAATGTCCCTGGTGGGATCAAGGGGCAACGCCCCTTGGCAGGGTTTGGGACGGCAGTCCCAAAACACCATAAGAAAACGTAGTCTCAGAGCAGACCGCGAAGCGGTCTACGATTGAGACGGGGCTGATGTGCAAAGCCGTTCATGCAGCCTGCCACCATATCCATGAAGAGGCTGTCAGGCTGATTCTGAACATTCCATAAAGCAGCTTTTCTAAGAATAACAGGCTTTTTCGAGCTTGGGGCTCTGCCCCAACGCCCCGCCAAAGGGCTTTCCGATCGCCCTTTGGAAACCTTCGGGCGCAAACCCTCTTAGTTTTTGCTTGGAATGTCTGGATTCTTGGCCCGACAGCCTCTTCATATTATTTCATGTCATGGTTGCCGCAAGCACTTTAGCCCACGCGGGTCGCGATGAACTCGTACACGTCGATGTAGTGATCGTAGATGTAGTCAAGATCCTCGGTCACCAGACGCTCGATCCAGTACTCGTACGGCTCGTCCTCGATGTCCTCGGGCTTGGCGATGGTCTTGTTCGGGGAGTAGTAGCCCTGGCTGGAGTTCCAGCTCTTCGGGCCGGCAAAGCCCTCCTCGCTGAGCAGATAGTTGATGAACAGCGCGCAGGTGTAGGGGCACTCGGTGTCCTTGCAGACGGTGGCGTAGATCGGATACATGAAGCCGGAGAAGCCCTCGACCTCGTTCTCGAACTGCACGACGGTCAGGTTGCCGCGGTCGGCCTCATCGACCTTGCGCAGCTTGGAGAAGACGAACAGGCCCATGTTGCCCGGCGCGCCGGAGGCGATGCCCGCCGCCATCTTGGAGGCGGAGGTATAGGTGTAGTTCACGTTCGCCAGGAACCCGTCGATCCACTGCAGCGCCGCAGAGTCAAACTCGCCCGCTTCCCATGCCTTGCCGTAGTAGCTCTCATACGCCGCTTCCAGGCGCGCGTTCCACTTTTCGCTCGTCAGCATGATCAGGAAGTTGATGTTGACCGTCTCGTTGGTCGGGTCCTTGAAGAAGATGCGGTCCTTCCACTGCGGCTCGGTCAGCTCCCAGACGTTCGTGAAGTTGACGGAGCCCTCGCCGTTGTGATAGATGAACAGCGAGTTGACGTAGGTCACGACCGCCGGCTCCTGCTCCGCCTCGGAGACGACATCCTTCAGCGCGTCCGGGAAGTAGGTCAGGGTCAGGCCCTCGTCGAGCAGATAGGTCTTGAGGTCCGGGCCGTTCTGGGTCAGCGCCATGTCGGCGGAGTCCTTGACGCCCGAGCCGATCGTGTTGGTCAGGATGGTGTAGGTTTCCACGTCGTCAATCTCGGCGTAGACGACCTTGCCCGCCAGCTCCGGATAGTCGTTCATGAAGTTGGCCGCGGCCTTCTCGGCAAAGGAGGTCGTGGAGTAGAAGTTGAGCTGCGCGCCGGCAGCGGCTTCCTCCTTGGCCTTCTCATAGAGCTCCTCGTTGGTCATCTTCGCGGCGGCGGCGAGCGCCTCCCCGACGGTCTCCGCAGAGGCGATTGCGCACACGCTCAGCAGCAGAGCCAGAGCGAGCACCAGGGACAGAATCCGTTTCATGTGTTTTCCCTCCTGAGTTTGATGTTTTTATGTTATGAAGGCCCGACTGCCTCCATAATGACTGCATGAATCCGGCGAATTTGTTAAAACAACGTAAAATCTATGCTTATTATAGTGTGCCGCGCGGCGCAAGTCAAGCACAAAGAGGGTGGAAACGGGGAGAGTTGGACACGGACGCGGCCTTGGGCGGCTTTGGTGAAAAAGTTTTCCCGTGGATTGGTGAAATTGTTGACTTCACGACATTTGTTCTGTAAAATGTAACCAGTAAGCTCCGGGGAAAAGGAGAGAGAACCGATGAAAGCCGTTTATATCCCCGTGGGCGCGGCCGACGGCGTGATCGACGGCATTCTGCCCGTCATCGAATCGTTCGCGCCGGAGGTGATCCTGACGGACGAGCTGCCGCTCATCATGGTCTTTACCAGCTTCGCCCCATGCGAGACGTTCTCCATCTGCCGGTTCTGGCCGGAATACACGGACGCCCATCCCGCCCGCGCCGCCGCGCGCAGGATTGCCGAGCGCTTTACGAAGAAGCATGGCGTGTGGCACCTCGACGTCTACGAGGTCTTCGAGGGCAAGGACGATTTCAATATCTCGACGCTCATCCGCGCGAGACCGGCGGCTGTGCCTGCGCGGCCAACGCGGTGATCGGCTTCATGCGGGGGAGAGGGTTATGGAATTAAAACCCCTTAAACCGCGCGAAGCGAAGAAGGGGTCTGGGGGACCGGAGCCCACCGCGCCCTGTGGGCAATGAAGGTGGGAGGAGCGTCGGGAATCGCAAGGAGCGACGCTTGCGTCGCGACTATGCGAGTTCCCCGGACAAGGCCCCCAACGTACCCCATCGCGAAGCGATCCAAAAAAGAAAGCAGTCAGGGAGCGAAGCGTTACCTGACGGTGAATCATAGCAAACCCGGCTGATGCGCGAACCGGCGCGTCAGCCCCTCGTCATATCCACACAGATGCATATCATTTTCATGAAAGGGGCTATCCCGATGAAAATCCTGTTTGTGACCAGCGAATGCGCACCCTTCAGCAAGTCCGGCGGCCTGGCGGACGTCGCCTTCTCCCTGCCGCCGGCACTCAAAAAGGCCGGCGATGAGATCGCCACCATCGTGCCGCTCTATCAGTGCACCCGCGAAAGCTACGGCGATACGCTCACGAAGGTCAAGGAGTGCCAGGTGCGCCTCGGGCAGCGCGTCATGCCCTGCGCCCTCTTTCGCGGCGAGCTGAACGGCGTCACCGTCTGGTTCGTCGAGAATGAGCACTTTTTCCATCGCCCGCGCCTGTATGGCTATGGCGATGACTCGCTGCGCTTCGCGTTCTTCTGCCGCGCCGTCATCGACCTGCTCGGCGACCTCGACTTCATGCCGCAGATCCTCCACTGCAACGACTGGGAGACCGCCCTCGCCATCATCTACCTCAAGAACGACATGGTTCTGCGCGACGAGCTCAAGCCCATCAAGACCGTCTATACCATCCACAACATCGCCTATCAGGGCCAGTTCGGCAAGTCCGAGATGAAGGACGTCTTCGCCCTGCCCGAGGGCTGGTACGACGGCGGTCTGGGCTATGAGTATCAGGGCCGCCACGACATCAACCTCATGAAGGGCGCCATGCTCATGGCCGACGCCGTTTCCACCGTCTCCCCGACCTACGCGCGCGAATTGCACTATCCCTACTACGCGCACGGCCTGCAGGGCGTCGTCGACATCGTGGACGGCAAGCTCTACGGCATCCTCAACGGCATCGACGTCGATCACTACGACCCCTCGCATGACCCGATGATCCCGTATCACTTCACGCCGGACGACCGCAGCGGCAAGGTGCTGTGCAAGCGCGAGATCCAGAAGATCTTCGGCCTCTCCGATGAGCCGGAATGGCCGCTGCTGGCCTCCGTGGCGCGCCTGGTCGAGCAGAAGGGCATCGAGCTGATCAAGCAGATTCTCCCGGGCCTCATGGACATGGGCGTGCAGCTCATCGTCTTTGGCCAGGGCGACCAGCAATACATCGATTATTTCAACTGGGCGAAGGAAAACTGGCCGGGACAGCTGGGCTTCTCCAGCGCCTACAACGAGCCGATGGCCAGCAAGATCTTCGCCGGCGCGGACATGTACCTGATGCCCTCGCGCTTTGAACCCTGCGGCCTGTCCCAGATGATGGCGATGCGCTACGGTACCGTGCCCATCGTGCATGAGACGGGCGGCCTCAAGGACTCCGTGCGCGCCTACAAGGACTTCGACGGCGTGGGCGACGGCTTCGCGTTCTCCAACTATCAGGCGAAGGACCTGTATCTGGCGGTCTCCGAGGCGGTCAAGCTCTACTTCAGCAACGAGCAGATGTTCGACACCCTGCGCTACCGCTGCATGACGAAGGACTTCTCCTGGGACAAGAGCGCGCGCGCCTACGAGGAAATGTACGACGACATCACCGACGGCAACAAGATGGTCGCCACGGGCGAGGTGCCGTTCGAGGACGCCTTTGAGCAGCTGCGCCACTGCTACGAGGAGAACGACCGCATCAACAAGGCGCGCTACGCCAAGCGCAACCGCAAGGACTTCCACCGCATCTTCCAGATCCACGTCTACGGGCGCACGGAGGGCGTGATGCACGTGGAGTTTGCGGACGGCAACATGTATGTGCGGCCGACGGCGCACCCGCAGGCCGAGGCGTTCATCGACTGCTCGTTTGACAACCTGCTGGACATGGCCCGCGGCATCGTGACGACGGACAAGCTCTACCTGAGCGGGCAGATCAAGCTGAGCGGCAACCTCTCGAAGGGCTTTGAGATCCGGCACCTGCTGTCGCCGGGAAAGTGACGCGCATTCGATCAATATACAAAAACAGGAAGGGTCGGGGAATATCGCTCCCCTGGCCCTTCCTTTGCGTATGAATATGATAGCCGCAGCCCTGCATGGAAAATCGCGACAGGGGTGCGAAGCGGTGAGGCTGTTTTTACAGCTATGCGCTAAGCCCCGTCAGGTAACGCTTCGCTCCCTGACTACTTTTTTCTTTGATCGCTTCGCGATATAGGAACGTTGGGGGATTTCAGACCGGGAAACGGAATAGTCGTGCAAGCGCTCCTTTCCGTTTCCGACGCTCCACTCGCCTTCATCCGCCACTGGCGGCGGCGGGTTCCGGTCCCCCAAACCCCTAGCCTGGGGATCAGAGTCCGGGAAACTCGCATAGTCGTGCCGCAAGCGGCACTCCTTGCGATTTCCGACGCTCCGCCCACCTTCATCGCCCACAGGGCGCGGTGGGCTCCGGTCCCCCAGACTCCCTTCCTCGCTTCGCGCTTATCTTCCGGCCTTGAAATCATCCGGCAGCTTCTGCACCTTCCCGTGGCGCACGAGATACTTCTCCTGCGCCATGTCCAGCAGCGGCCCGTCCGACTTCACGCTGTCCGTGTACATCGCCCGCACCGTGAACGGCCCGATGGCCTCCCCGATGCGCCGGATCTTCTCCGCGCCCTTGCAGTTCTTGCCAATCAGCTCGCCCGTTTCCGCGTTCGCCCGCGTGCCGATGAGCGTATCGACGCCCAGCAGCTTCGCTGCGTGGCGCAGCTCAAACTCCGGCGAAGCCGACGCGATCACGACCGGCAGGTCGCGCGGCGTATCCTGAAACCACTTGCCCAGCTTCGCCTGCGTGCGCGCGTCCAGCCAGAACAGCTCCGATTCGGCCGCCAGGTCGATGCGCGTGGCCATGCGCGTGAAGAGCGCCGTCTTGAACGCGGTCAGGCTGATCCTGCCAGTCAGCGCGCCCGCGAGCCTGGGCAGCAGGCCCGGCAGGCCGGTGAGCAGCGCCGGGTGGCGGCGCAGGCAGAACAAGACCAGATCGACGGTGGAATCCCCGTCGTAGATCGTGCCGTCAAAGTCGTATACGTCGATGAACATAGGGCACCTCCTCGTGCCCCTCAGTATACCACGGGTGCACCCAAAAGGGAAGCGCGGCGCGCGCCCCGGTCACTGAATCCGCACGCGGGCCGTCGTGCGGACGTTCGCCGTGCGGTAGGCGGTCTCCCAGCCGCTGGCCTCCCAGGCGGGGATGTCGGCGCAGCGGCGCACCGCCAGGCGGCCGTAGCCGATCAGGTCGCTGCCCATCGCCTGCAGCTTGCGGAGCAGCTGCTGTGCGTCGGATTCGAGCTGGCGGGCCAGCTCTGCGGCTGTCTGCTGCTGCGTACCCGCGGAGAGCGCCATGCGGATGGACACCGACGCGCCCAGCACCGGCACGCCGCCCACCCAGTCGAGCGTGCGGCGCGTGCGCGTGTGCACGCTGATCTGGTAGATCGCCTCGCCCATGGAAATGCTGGTGTTGAGCGCCTGCCCGCTGATCATGCGCAGGATGGCCGTCTCATCGCCCGTCAGCGTGCCGACCATGCGCGCGCCCGAGAAGACCGCGCTGCCCAGGTATTCGTTCTTTGCCGGGGAGGTGCGCGGCAGATGTCCGGGCAGACGGTCGGTGGGCGATGCGTCGCCGAGCAGCAGCGTCGCGTCAAAGGCGTTGCCCGCCGCGTAGACCGCTGCCGCGTCGGCCGTGGAGGACTCCATCGCGCTGATGACGGCCGAGAGCTTCGCGTTCGCCGGGATCGTGCCCAGCTGCGCGAAGTGGTCGAAGAGCACCTCGAGATACTGCGAGAGCCGCACGCCGAACATCGCGTACTGGCGGCGGATGAAGTCGCCCGCGTCGTCCGGCGTCACCACGACGATGGCCCCGGCGTTCGCCTCGTAGAGCGCGTCGATCTGGCGCAGGATGGTCAGCGTCGCGTCCGTCTGGGCCAGCGTCTCGCTCAGCACGATCTCCCGCAGCTGCGAGAGGTCGACGGAGCGCGGCGTGGTCGCGCTCAGCAGGTTCAGCGCGGAAAGACAGCTGTCCGCCGTGGCGCTCAGCGTCACATAGCCCGGCTCCACCGTCTCCGTCTGCCCCGCGGACGGCGCGCTTTGTCCCTCCTCCTGGGAGGGCGTATCCTCCCCGCTCTGCGGCGCGGCGGCCTCCTGCGTGCCGGAGAGCGCCTTGACCGTGACGGTCAGGCTGCCGTCCGGCGCGGGATCGACGGCCAACGCGATGACGAACAGACAGCTTTCGATCTCGCGGCCGCCGCCGCCCGAGCCCGTGAGCAGCAGCGCCGCGATGAGCAGCACAGCCTCCAGTGCGCGCTTCACGGCGATTCCCTCCTTCCCAGGCAGAGCGCGCCGGCCGCCGCGGCGGGCAGGCTGAGCAGCGGCGCGGCCCGCAGCGTCGTTTCAAGCCCGGTATAGACCAGCGCGGTGAGCAGACCGGCGCACAGCGCCAGCACAACGGGCAGCGCGAACGGCTGAAGCCGTGGCAGCGCGGCGGACAGCGCCTGTGCCCCCGCCAGCATCGTCTGCGCGGCGCACAGCAGCAGCGCCGCGGCTTGCAGGATCAGCAGCGCCGTCTGCGTGCCGCCCGCGCGCGGTCCGCTCGCCCGGGCCAGCAGCATCCGCTGTCCCCAGGAGGTCTCCTGGGCGATGCGCTCGTAGGGCCCGCCCAGCGACAGCGCTGCCAGCAGCAGCACGCCTATCGCGCCGCCCAGGAGCACCCGCCAGAGGAAGAACCCCGGCCCGGGCGTGGCGCCGAGGCGCGTGGCCTCGTCAATCTCCGCGAGCTCTGCCGGGGGCAGCGCCAGCAGCAGCACGGGCGCGGCCCCGGCGAGCATGCACAGCGCCGCCAGAGCGACCTGCCGCGCGCCCGGCCCCAGCAGCGGGAACAGGCCCGACGCGGATTCCCCGCGCAGCGACAGCGCGCACAGCGCCGCCAGCCCGAGGACCAGCACGAAGCGCAGCGCGAACATCAGCCGGGAGACGCCCGCCCCGCCGAAGGCGCAGCACAGCGCCGCCATCAGGAAGCTCGTGCGCGCGATGTAGGAGATGGTGGCGTGCGGCAGCATCGTCTGCTTGGCGAGGGAGACGAGCGCAGCGAGGGCGAACACCGCGAGCAGGAGCATCAGCGCCGCGAGCAGCGCGTTTCTCAGACGCGCGGGCCTGCTGCTTGTCAGCGCGCGATGGGCCAGCAGCGTGAGCAGGGCGCAGGCGGGCAGCGCAGCAGCAGCGGCCAGCCAGGCGGCATTCAGGCAGATCGCCATGCCCACGCCCGTGCCCAGCGCGAAGACGGCCGCGCCGGTGCAGACGGCCGCGGCGCACGCCCGCACGCGATAGGCTGCGCGGATGCGCGCGGCCACGACGGATTCAGGAGTCGTGTTTGGCAAAGAAAGCCCTCGCTTTCTGTCTGCGCAGCGGCAGGCGCAGCAGGATGTCGGGATTGGCGCGGCGCGGCGGCGTCACCGGCGCGGTCAGCGGCGAGCCGATCGACTGCATCCGGCACAGCGAGCACAGCAGCGCCAGCAGCACGAGTGCGATGAGATACAGTCCGCCCGCAGCACCCGCTGTGAGCACAATCAGCTGCACGATGCGCAGCCCGATGGACAGCGCGTAGTTCGGCACGCAGAAGCCGCCCAGGCCGCTCGCCGCGACGACGATGAGCAGCAGGGGACTGACGATGTCCGCGCTCACGGCGCTCTGTCCGAGGATGAGGCCGGAGACGATGCCCAGCGCGTTGCCCATGGAGCCGGGCGCGCGCAGTCCCGCCTCGCCGATGAGGTCGAACGCCAGCGTCATCAGCAGCGCCTCGAGGTACACGGGGATCGGCACGCGCGAGCCGCTCTCATAGACGCTGGTGAGCAGCATGGGCGAGAACAGCTCCGGGTGAAAGCGCAGCAGCGCCAGATAGATGCCCGGCAGCAGCACATGCACGGCGATGCCCAGCAGCCGGATGAGCCGCAGGAACGTGCCGTACTGCCAGCGCATGGAGGTGTCGTCGGGCGTGTGGAGCTGGTGCCAGACCGTCGAGGGCGCGCCCAGTGCGGCGGGCGAGCCGTCGGTGAGCACGACCACCTGTCCCTCCGCCAGGAACGACGCCGCGCGGTCGGGCCGCTCGGTGTGCACGGTCTGTGGGATGAGCGAGCCGGGGTGCTCCTCGATGAACTGGCCGATCTCGCCGGTGGTCAGCGGAAAGTCGTAGTCGATGGCGAGCAGCCGCTGACGGATGCGTGCAAGCATCGCCTCGTCGGCGGTGCCGCGCAGATAGAGCAGCGCGCAGCGGGTCTTCATCGCCCCGCCGACGCTCACGAACTCGGTGATCAGCGTCTCCCGCTGCACGATGCGCCGCAGCAGCGTGATGTTGGTGCGGATGGACTCGGTGAAGCTCTCGTGCGGGCCGAGCACGACGCGCTCAGCCTCCGGCCGGCCGACGCCGCGCTTGTCGAATCCGCGCGTGTCCATCACGCAGGCGGCGGCGCAGTCCTCGCACAGCAGCACGCACTGCCCGGAGAGTGCGTCGGCGATGAGGTCATCAAAGCGCTCCTTCATCTGCATCGGCAGGATGGAGACGGCGTTTTCCATCAGGTAGGCGACGCGCTCACCGCCCGGCACGTCCGCGCCCGCGTCGCGGGGCAGGTCCATGCAGGGCCCCAGGATGTTCTCGTCGATCTCGCGCGTGTCGCACATGCCGTCGATGGCCAGCAGCGCGGATTCAAACGCGCCGGAGCGGAAGCGCCGCAGCAGCACGTCCTGGTTGTCGGGCATGCACAGCCGCTCGCGCAGGCAGCGCAGGTTGATCTCCAGATCATCCGTCAGCGTGATCGCGTCCTCGCTCATGCACATGCCTCCCCCTCCGGTTTGCTATGCGGCCAGTTTTTCCCGTTCGGG